>NZ_JBGKDP010000118.1:0-21315 GCF_042954245.1 Parasynechococcus sp. | reverse complement strand
GAGGACAGGGCCAGCGGCGACTACATCACCGGTCTTGAGGGTGCCGTTCTGCACAAGCAGGGTGGCGACAGGACCTTTCGCCTTGTCCAGGTGAGCTTCGATCACGGTGCCGCGGGCCAGACGATCCGGGTTGGCCTGCAGGTCTTCCACTTCGGTGACCAGTAGCAGCATCTCCAGCAGCTTGTCGATGTTCTCGCCCTTGATGGCGCTCACCGGCACCATCACCACATCGCCACCCCAGTCTTCCGCCAGCAGGTTTTGCTCAGACAGCTCCTGCTTCACCCGTTCAGGCGATGAGCCCTCCTTATCGATCTTGTTGATCGCTACCACGATCGGCACTTCAGCGGCCCGGGCGTGGCTGATGGCTTCTAGGGTCTGTGGCCGGACGCCGTCATCAGCGGCCACCACCAGCACAGCCACGTCGGTCACCTTGGTGCCGCGGGCTCGCATGGCCGTGAACGCTTCGTGGCCCGGAGTGTCCAGGAAGGTGAGCTTGCGTTGCTCGTTGTTGTGCTCGATCTCAACCTGATATGCACCGATGTGCTGGGTGATGCCGCCGGCCTCACCCGCAGCGACGCGGGCCTGACGGATGGCATCCAACAGACTGGTTTTGCCGTGGTCGACATGGCCCATGACGGTGACCACGGGTGGACGCCGGATCAGGTGAGCCTTGTCGGCCTCTTCGATCATTTCGACGGTCTTCTTGGCCGCCTCCTCCACGTCGTCCTGGAGCACCGGCACACCGAATTCGTCAGCGACGGCCTCGATCGTCGGCATGTCCAGGGTCTGGGTGACCGTGGCGATGATCCCCTTGAAGAACAGGGATTTGATGATCTCTGAGCTTTCGACGCTCAGCATGTCCGCCAGTTCCTGCACTGTGAGGTTGTCCTCAGGCACCACGATCATTTCGGGCCGCACCTGCTTGGCTTCGCGGGCTGCCCGCAGCTCCATGGCACGCCGGCGCTGACGCTGACGGGCGGTTTCCTTCTTGCGCTTGCGCATCGCCGCCACCGGCTTGGGTGCGGTGCGCTGCTGCGACTTGGGCTTAGCGGGACGAGCCAGGCTCGCCGAGAGAACCATATTCTCCTGTTCGCCAGCGAAGCCGCCGGTCTGTGCCGCCAGTGAATCATCGTTTTCACCGATAATGTGCACCTTTTGGCGCTGCTTCTGCGGTGAGCGGCTGCGTAGAGCATCGAGCCGGGCACTGTCATCCCAGTCGGGCCGGCCAGGCCGCCGTTGGCCACCAGGGCCACCGGCACGGAAGCTGGGACGGCGGGGTGCCGAGGGGGCATTCGGACGCGCCACGGGCGGGGTGGCCGTTCCTGCACCTGCACCGGCTTTGGTGGGCGCATCGGGACGGCGGGGTGCCGGTGCCACCGGCCTGCCGACAGGCTTCTGTAGCTGTATGAGCTCACCGGGAGCCACCGGTTTGCGCATTCCAGCGGGCATGCCGGGACGTCCAGGGGCTCCCGGACGGGTGGGCGCGCCAGGACGACCGCTACCGGTGCTGCTGCCGTCGCGACGAATCGGCTTGCCGACCAATTCCAGAGTGTTGCCGCTGCGGGGAGGCAGACCCTGTCGGGTGGGGGCTCCTGGACGGCTTGGACCGCCCTGGCGTTGAGGCACGCCGGTGCCAGCAGGACGGCGGGGCACGGGTTTGCCCACCAGTTCAGGCCTGGGGGTGGGCCGTGAAGGTGCTCCGGGCTTCGTGGGAGCGCCGGCACGAGATGGCGCGCCTGCGCGGATGATCTGTGGCTTAGGCTGACCCTGGCCAGGGGTGGGTCGTGCTGGACTTCCAGCCCCTGCGGGCCGCGGCGCCGGGCGAGCCGGCGTGGGTGCCGTGGGTTTGGCAGCAGCCTTGGGTTTGCTTACCAGTTCCGGTTTGCTCGCAGCCGGCTTGCTGACGACCTGCGGCTTGGCCGCGGCAGGTCGTGGCACGGGCTTTGCCGCCGTCGGTCGGCTCGGGGCTGCAGGTGGTTTTTGAGGCGCTGCGGGCCGCGCAGGTGCTGCCGATGATTTCACCGGGGCCGGCGCCGGCTTGCTCGGGGCTGCGGGGGCCGCTTTCTTCACCGAGAGGATGGCCTTCCCCGGTGCGGGCTTGGCAGGGGCCGCTGCCGCGGGCTTCGCACCATTCCCGCCTTTGCCAAGCAGCGAACGGATCTTTCCGGCTTCAGCATCACTGATCGAGCTGCTGTGGCTCTTCGCAGCGATCGACAGCTTTTCAGCCGCATCCAGTACGTCCTTGTTCTCAAGGCCGAGGTCCTTGGACAGCTCGTAAATTCTGACTTTGCCGCTGCTGGTCATTCAGTTCGGGTCTCCGATCGGTCCGGGCATGGAATGCCGCGGTGGCCACGCACAACGTGAGGCCAAGGTTCAGTCTGCCTCAGCGGCTTCACCAACGCTTTGGTGAAGCCGCTGTTTCAACACCGCAAGCACTGTTTCAGGCACCTGACAACGCAAGGCTTTCTGCAGACGTTTGCGACGGGTCGCCTCCTCAAGGCAGTGCTCCTCGCGGCAGAGATAGGCCGAACGGCCCATCCCCTCATCGAGGAGAACTCCGTCCTGATGGTCGCGGATCACCCTCCAGAGTCGGCGGCGATCCAAGAGCTGGCGGCAGGCCACGCAGCGACGCAGGACGGGGCGGTCACTCACCGGACCTGCTCCTGATCGGGATCGTCATCAGCTTCAACCCCTGCGTCCGTGGTTTCAGCTTCGGTCTCAGTGCCGACTTCCACCTCAGCGGGCTCCTCGTCAGAGAACTCCTGCTCGGGCAGCTCCTCGCCGTACTCCTCCTCGTCTTCGGGCAGCGGATACAGCTCCCGCAGGCGTGCATCCTCTTCCGCCCGAGCGGCCTGTTCGGCGGCCAGCCGTTCTTCGGCTTGCTGCTGGAGGGCTTCCTCCTCCTCCCGCTGGGAGATCAGCTCTGCCACCACGGCATCCTCTGCTTCTTGGTCGTATTCGGTGGAGTTCTTGATGTCGATTTTCCAGCCGGTGAGTCGGGCAGCCAGGCGCACGTTCTGGCCTTCGCGGCCGATGGCCAGGCTCAGCTGATCGGGAGGCACCAGCACATGGGCGTGTTGGCCCACGGGATCCACCAGGCGCACCATTTCCACCCGAGCTGGGCTGAGGGAATTGGCGATGTACTGGCCCGGATCCTGGGACCAGCGGATCACGTCGATTTTTTCTCCACGCAGTTCGTTCACCACCTGCTGAATCCGGGAGCCGCGGGCGCCAATGCAGGCGCCGACGGGGTCCACCTCGCGTTCGATGCTGTCGACAGCCACCTTGGTGCGGGGGCCCACTGAACGGGAGGGGGGATTGGCTTCACGGGCCACGGCCACGATCCAAACGGATCCTTCCTGAATTTCGGGAACTTCGTTCTCAAACAGGTAGACCACCAAACCGGCATTGGAGCGGCTGACGAACAGCTGTGGTCCCCGGCGGGGCACTTCGCTCACCTCTTTCAGGAAGACCTTGAAGGTGGCGTTGGCGCGGTAGTTGTCGTTGGGCAGCTGATCGCGCCGGGGGAGTTCCGCTTCTACTTCCGGACGTCCTAGGCCTGAGCTGACCGCCATGATCACCGACTGGCGCTCGAAGCGGATCACCCGGGCCGTCAGCACCGGATCCTCCAGATCAGCGAATTCCTCCTGGATCATGCGGCGCTGCTGATCCCGCAGCTTTTGGGCCAGCACCTGCTTAGTGGTGGCGGCGGCCATGCGGCCGAAATCTTCTTTCTCTGGGGTCACATCCAGCACCACAGTGTCGCCCACCTGGGCGTCATCGGCCACCTGCATCACCTCGGCGATCGCGATCTGGTGGTCTTCGCTCTCCACCTCATCAACAATTATCTTGCTGGCGAGAACCCGGTAGCCCTCTTCCTCCAGGTCGAGGCCAACGTCAAAGTTGCTGAAGTACTCCTCATCAAAGGGGTCTTCGCTGATGCCGAGATACAGGGTGCGCCGGTAGCGCTCGTAGCCCTTCAGCAGGGCCTCCCGCAGGGCCGCTTCCACCACCTGGGGCGGCAGCTTCTTCTCTTCACTAATGTCGTCGATCAGGTTGCTGAGACCGGGAAGCAGGACGAGAGCCATCGCGTTGGGTTAGTGGAAAAGAAAGGAGCGGTTGCAGGGGTGTGAACGCTGGGTTCAGCTGCCTGGACTCGTGAGGCGGACACCGATCACGCAATCCCGGGGAATCTGTTTGATTCGCCCGCGAATGTTGATCTGCAGCGTGTCGGCGTCGCGTTCGAGCAAGAGGCCCTCCAGGCCTTGCTCGCTGTCGTCCTTATCGCGGTGATGCACTTTTACCGGGAAACCGCGAAAGGTTTCAAAGTCGCGATCGCTGGACAGCTGGTCGTCGATGCCGGGACTGCTGATTTCAAGAACATACGCGTCAGTGAGCAGGATGGAGGCCTCAAGGGCATCCCCCAAAACGCCACTGAAACCTGCGCAGTCATCGAGACTCACATCCGCTCCACTGCTGTGACGGATCTGCACTTCCAGGGTCATTGGGCTCATGTGGGTGAGCAGCTGAATGCCGCAAAGGGCAAAGCCTTTGCTAGCGGCCACGTCGGTGGCCAGCGTTTCGATATTTGGAAGCAGAGGATGAGGCAACGCGAACTGAGGGCGGACGTCGGCCCGACGTGCATTTCAGTTGTGACCGATCTCCCGTAGGGAGATGCCCGTCGGACACACTTTCAATGTACGGGACCGTCTGCCCGTCGTCAGGTGTTGCCAAGATCGATGGCTGGTGCATCGGGGAAGGCGTCGCCCGGCTGCTCGAGGCCGCGCCCGTCGGAATCCTGATTGATGCAGAGGCGTCGACGCTCCGGATCTGTCACGTACTGGCAGACGCGACTCCAGAGTTTGCTGCGGCTGCCCTTGGGGCCATTGCTGAACGTCACCACATCGGGAAGGCCAGGCCGGTCTTCGATCACGACCTGGCAGAGCTCACAGCGTTGTGAAGCAGCGGATTCGCTCAAGGGTGAAGCTCACAAAACGGCTTGACCCTAAGCAGTGGACTCAAGACCTGCTGTGCGATCAGTGGCAGCCCTGAACGGAAATGCGGCAACTGAATCCAGTGGCTTGTGGATCCTTGTTGGCGCCGATCCTGAAATTCACCTGGCTGATGCTCTTGCCCGGCACCTGCTGGAAGGGACCGAACATCCGGCCTGTCCCCACGGGCGGCTGCAGTTGTTCATCGGCCACCTTGCTGTTGCTGCCGTCGCTGAATTTGAGGAAGGCTTGGATCGGATAGCTGCTGGGGTTGCTGGAGTCAGCGGTGAAAAACAGCTTGAAACTGCGGTAGGGCTGATCCACCACGAAATCGGTGTTCCAGTTGGTGCGGCCGATGGCTTTGCCGATCAGGCCCTTGGGACGCTCCACCTTCTTTTTCACAATCGGGTCACCGCCCCCCACCGGTGGCAGAAAGCTGCAAGCGGCCTGGGCTTGCAGCGGAAGGACCAGCAGGCCCAGCGCGGGCAGATTGCATGGAGAGTTTGCTCAATCGGGCGTGAGTAGCCTCAGGGGAAGACCTTCTTCAAACCGTTCCAACAGCACCTGAACAGGAATCTGGGTGCCGAAGCGGCAGGCGTTGGTTTCGCTGGAGGCGAGGATGCCGTGTTCCCAGAACTTGTTGCTGCCGTTGCCCCCACCGCAGAGGCCGAAGTACTCGCAGCCCTTGTGGCAGGGCTCCACGCCGCTGATCATGTCGGCCATGAGCCGATGGAACTGATCGGTGTGGGTGGATTCCACCAGCGACAGATCCTTGAGATTGCGATCGATTTGGACCAGGGCCCGTTTCTCGGGTTGGATCCGATAAAAAGAAGGCAATTCATTAGGTCTTGTATTGCGGTACGCCCTGCGTCAACTCTTGGCCGTTCTGGTAGCCGTGGCGGTCCTGGTCGGTGCTGGAGCCGCCGCTCAGGCCCTGGAGCACAGCTTTGTGGCCGATGCCGTTCAGCGGGTGGCCCCTGCGGTGGTTCGGATCGACACCGAGCGCACCGTGGAACGTCAGCCGTTTGACCCCACGCTGCTCGATCCTCTGCTGCGGGACCTGCTGGGGGACCCTCCGGCAGGTCCGGAGCGGGAACGGGGCCAAGGCTCCGGTGTGGTGATCGATGCCAAGGGGCTTGTGCTCACCAACGCCCATGTGGTGGATCGGGTGGAGTCCGTCAGCGTCACCCTGGCCGACGGCGAACAGCGGGATGGCCAGGTGGTGGGCACCGATGCGGTGACGGATCTGGCCCTGGTGCGTCTCGAGGGGGATCAACTGCCGTCGCGGGCTCCCTTGGGTGATTCGGAAGCCATGCAGGTGGGCGATTGGGCGATCGCCCTCGGCACCCCGTTTGGATTGGAACGCACGGTGACCCTGGGCATCGTCAGCAGCCTGCACCGCAACATCAACAACCTTGGCTTCGCCGACAAACGGCTGGAACTGATTCAGACCGATGCCGCCATCAACCCCGGCAATTCCGGTGGGCCGTTGGTCAACGGCGATGGCCAGGTGATTGGCATCAACACCCTGGTGCGGTCGGGCCCTGGGGCCGGCCTCGGTTTTGCCATCCCGATCAACCTGGCCCGCCGGGTGGCCGATCAGCTGCAGCAGCAGGGTGAAGTGGTGCATCCCTACATCGGTCTCCAACTCGTCGCGCTCACGCCCCGCATCGCGCGCGAGCACAACAAGGACCCCAATGCCCTTGTGCAGCTGCCGGAACGCAGCGGTGCCCTGGTGCAAGCCGTGCTTCCCGATGGCCCGGCCGAAAAAGCAGGACTGCGCCGCGGCGATCTGTTGATCACGGTGGATGAGCGCGACATTCCCGACCCTCAGGCGTTGCTCGAGGTGGTGGATGCCGCAGCCATCGATGTTCCCCTGCCCTTGAAGGTGCTGCGGGCGGGCCGCGAGCTGACCCTTTCCGTCAAACCGGAGCCCCTGCCTGGGATGGCTTGAAACCCTTGCTACGGTTCCGCCCAAAGGATGTGACCTGATGGCTGATCTACAGACTCAGATGAAGCAGGCGGTGGCTGATGCCGCTGTTGAACAGATCAAGGACGGCATGGTGCTGGGTCTGGGATCAGGCTCCACCGCAGCGTTGATGATTCAGGGCCTGGGGGCCAAGCTCGCCAGCGGCGAACTCAAAGACATCGTCGGTGTCACCACCTCCTTCCAAGGAGAGGTGTTGGCCGCCGAGCTCAACATTCCCCTACTCAGCCTCAACGCCGTCAGCCGGATTGATCTGGCCCTCGATGGTGCCGACGAAGTCGACCCTGGCTTCCAGTTGATCAAGGGCGGTGGCGCTTGCCACGTGCAGGAAAAACTCGTGGCGGCACGGGCAGATCGTTTTGTGGTGGTGGTGGACTCCACCAAACTGGTGGACCGTCTCAACCTTGGATTTTTGTTGCCGGTGGAAGTGCTTCCCGGGGCCTGGCGCCAGGTGAAGCATCAGCTGGAAGTCCTCGGGGGCAGCGCTGAGCTGCGCATGGCCCAGCGCAAGGCCGGCCCCGTGGTCACCGATCAGGGCAACCTGGTGCTGGACGCTAAACTCGACGGCGGCATCACCGATCCCGTGGCCCTGGAGCAGATCATTAACAACATCCCCGGTGTGCTGGAGAACGGCCTGTTCGTCAACATCACCGATGAGATTTTGGTTGGTGAGATCGTCGATGGCGTGGCGGGTGTCCGCAGCCTGGAGAAGCGCCTCAGCTGAGACGCCGCCTCACTGATTCAGCGTGGCTGTGCAGGCCTTCACTGGTGGCCAGCTCCTGCACAGCTGAACCCGTTGCTTCCAGTGCAGCCCGGTTGAAACCGATCAGCGACGTGTGGCGCATGAAGGTCTCAACGCTCAGGGCCCCGCTGAAGCGCGCGGCTCCACAGGTTGGCAGTGTGTGGTTCGGCCCTGCCAAGTAATCCCCCACTGCTTCTGGAGACCAGGGGCCTAGGAAAATGGCTCCGGCGTTCTGAATGCGATCCGCCAGGGGGTCGGGCCGCTCCACCAGCAGCTCCAGGTGTTCGGGGGCGAAGCTGTCGCTCAAGCGGGCACAGCTCTCGAGGTCGTCGCAGACCACCACCAGCCCCCAGTCCCGCAGAGCGGCTTCGCAGATCTCCTGGCGGGGGTGATCGGCCAGCTGTTCGGCCACTGCGGCGTTGATCCCGTCGGCCAATGCAGGGTCGGTGGTGATCAGCACCGCCGCCGCCAGGGGGTCGTGCTCCGCCTGCGCCAACAGATCCGCCGCCACCTGATCGTGCTTGGCGGAGTGGTCTGCAATCACAAGTACTTCGCTCGGTCCCGCCAGGGAATCGATAGCCACCTGACCGTACACCGCCTGTTTCGCCAGGGTTACGTAAAGGTTCCCGGGACCACTGATCACATCCACCTTGGGCACGCTGTCGCTGCCGTAGGCCATGGCGGCGACAGCTTGGGCACCTCCGAGGCGGAACACCGTTTTCACACCGGCGAGGTGGGCCGCTGCCAGCACCACGGGGGTAACCGCACCATCCCGTCTGGCGGGGGAACAGATCACCACATCTTTCACGCCGGCGACCCGGGCTGGCACCGCATTCATCAGCACGGTGCTGGGGTAAGCCGCTCGTCCTCCGGGCACGTAGAGACCTGCCCGCTCCACCGGTCGCCAGCGCCGCCCGAGCTGTTCGCCGTGGGGGCCCGTCACCGCCAGATCGGCGGGACGTTGGCGTTGGTGAAAATCGGTGATGCGGCGATGGGCCAGCTCCAGGGCGTCCCGCAAGTTGGTCGGCAGCGAAGTCCAGGCCTGTTCGAGTGCCTCGGGGGGAACCTCCATCGGTTCTGGCCGGAAGCCATCGAACCGTTCGGTGAAATCGGCAATGGCCGCATCGCCTCGGTCGCGCACCGCCGAAAGGATGGTCTCAACCCGCTCACGGGCTTCACCTTGCTGAGATTGTGTGGTGCGGCCTAACAACCGCTGAAGTTCCGTCTGGGCCTGTTCCGGATCCCGCACGATGCGAAGGGGAGCAACGGCCGGTTGGCTCACAGACAAAGGAACGGTGGAAGATCTCAGCCAAGTTAGGACTCCACAACGCAGGGAAGGGGGTCCTGTCAAGGAGTAAAGTGCCCGATTGTTCGTAACGTTGAAGCCTCAGTGGCCAATAACAAGTCAGCCAAGAAGCGGATTGAGATTGCTGAGCGCAACCGTCTGCGCAATCGCACCTACAAGTCGTCGATGCGCACCCTGATGAAGCGCTGCTTCGCCGCCTGTGATGCCTACAGCGCCACCCCTGGGGATGAAGCCAAGGCCAGCGTCCAGACCTCCATGCGTGCCGCCTTCAGCAAGATCGACAAGGCCGTGAAAGTTGGTGTGCTGCACCGCAACAATGGCGCCAATCAGAAGTCCCGCCTTAGCGCGACTGTGCGCAAGGTGCTCGAGCCCGCCAGCTGATTCGGTTTCAACCGGCAGAATGGGCCGAAAGCGCGTTTCGGCCCAGCTGTGTCCCCCACCCCGACGTTGATTGACAGTCACTGTCACATCGTCTTTCGCAACTTTGATGACGATCTCGATGAGGTGGCCTTACGCTGGCGTGAGGCTGGGGTTGGTGCTCTGCTGCACGCCTGCGTCGAACCCTCTGAAATTCCGGCGATCCGCGCCTTGGCGGATCGGTTCCCGGAGATGCGCTATTCCGTCGGCGTCCATCCGCTGGATACCGAGCATTGGCGGGATGACACGGTGGCGGTGCTGCGTCGGGCGGCCTTGGAGGACGATCGGGTGGTCGCCATCGGGGAGCTCGGGCTCGATCTCTTTCGTGACAAGAATCTCGAGGAGCAGCTTGCTGTGCTGCGTCCTCAATTGGATCTGGCGATGGAGTTGAGCCTGCCGGTGATCATCCACTGCCGGGATGCCGCCGAGCCGATGCTGGAGGAACTGCGGGCCCGCAAGGCGCAGGGCCGTTGCCCTGGAGGGGTGATGCACTGCTGGGGCGGCACCCCCGATGAAATGCACCAGTTCCTGGATCTCGGCTTCTACATCAGTTTCAGTGGCACCGTCACCTTTCCGAAGGCGGAGCCGACCCACGACTGCGCCCGTCAGGTGCCGGAGAATCGTTTCCTGGTGGAAACCGATTGCCCTTTCCTAGCCCCTGTGCCTCGCCGAGGCAAGCGGAACGAGCCGGCCTTTGTGGCCTCCGTTGCCACGCGGGTGGCCGCGCTCCGCGGCGTGGATCTCGACAGCGTGGCCTGCAGCAGCACCGCCAACGCCCGGCGTTTGTTCGGACTCCCTTAACCGGAGTTCCAAGGGTGTCGAGCCCATATGTAAGATGTCGTATTGGTCTGGTCATGCGCAGGATTCCTTCTTGTGTGTGGTGGCTGAAGCGTCCATTTCCTTCCGGTGCAATTGTCGTCGTCAGCTGATCTGACCCGCGATTTCTGAACAGCAGTAGCGGCGCTGTCGGTTCCGTCCTGGAAGCCGTCGGTGCCGCTGTCGTGTCGAATCGTCCTGTCGGGTGAGCTGTTGCCGCCAATCCAGTCCTCCCCAGTCCCTTCGTCCTCTCTGCCGGTCCCCGCATGAGCAGCAGCGCGATTCAGGTCGCCAAGACCGCCACCTACCTCCCTGATCTGGTGGAGGTGCAGCGGGCCAGCTTTAAGTGGTTTTTGGATCAAGGTCTGATCGAGGAGCTGGAAAGCTTCTCGCCAATCACGGATTACACCGGCAAGCTGGAGCTGCACTTCATCGGTAGCGAGTACCGGCTGAAGCGTCCCCGCCACGATGTGGAAGAGGCCAAGCGCCGTGATGCGACCTTCGCGTCGCAGATGTATGTGACCTGCCGTTTGGTCAACAAGGAGACCGGTGAGATCAAGGAGCAGGAGGTCTTCATCGGCGAACTGCCGCTGATGACCGAGCGCGGCACGTTCATCATCAACGGCGCAGAGCGCGTGATCGTGAACCAGATCGTGCGGAGCCCCGGTGTCTATTTCAAGGATGAAATGGACAAGAACGGCCGGCGCACCTACAACGCCAGCGTCATCCCCAACCGGGGTGCCTGGCTGAAGTTTGAGACGGATAAGAACGACTTGCTCCACGTCCGTGTGGACAAGACCCGCAAGATCAACGCGCACGTGCTCATGCGTGCCATGGGTCTGTCCGACAACGACGTGCTCGACAAGCTGCGTCATCCTGAATTCTACAAGAAATCGATTGATGCCGCGAACGACGAGGGCATCAGCTCGGAAGATCAGGCGCTGCTTGAGCTCTATAAGAAACTGCGCCCGGGTGAACCCCCCTCAGTGAGTGGTGGTCAGCAGCTGCTGCAGACCCGTTTTTTTGATCCCAAGCGCTACGACCTCGGTCGGGTCGGCCGCTACAAGATCAACAAGAAGCTGCGTCTCACCATCCCCGACATGGTGCGCACCCTCACCCATGAGGACGTGCTCTCCACCCTCGATTACCTGATCAACCTGGAGCTGGATGTCGGCGGCGCCAGTCTCGATGATATCGACCACCTCGGCAACCGCCGCGTGCGTTCCGTGGGTGAACTCCTGCAGAACCAGGTTCGAGTGGGTCTGAACCGTCTTGAGCGGATCATCAAGGAACGGATGACCGTCGGAGAAACCGATTCGCTGACCCCAGCGCAGTTGGTGAACCCCAAGCCCCTGGTGGCGGCAATCAAGGAGTTCTTCGGCTCCAGCCAACTCAGCCAGTTCATGGACCAGACGAACCCTCTGGCTGAGCTCACCCACAAGCGCCGCATCTCGGCTCTTGGACCCGGTGGTCTCACTCGCGAGCGTGCAGGTTTCGCTGTTCGCGATATTCACCCATCCCACTACGGCCGTCTCTGCCCGATTGAGACCCCGGAAGGTCCCAACGCCGGTCTGATCAACTCCCTGGCCACCCACGCCCGGGTTAACGAGTACGGCTTCATCGAAACTCCGTTCTGGAAGGTGGAGAACGGCGTCGTCCTGAAGGATGGCGATCCGATCTACCTGTCTGCAGACCGGGAAGACGAAGTGCGTGTTGCCCCTGGTGACGTGGCCACTGAGGACGACGGCCGGATTTCGGCGGATCTGATTCCTGTGCGTTACCGCCAGGACTTCGAGAAGGTCCCCCCCGAGCAGGTCGACTACGTCGCCCTCTCTCCGGTACAGGTGATTTCCGTGGCAACGTCCCTTATTCCCTTCCTGGAACACGACGACGCCAATCGCGCCCTGATGGGCTCCAACATGCAGCGTCAGGCTGTTCCGTTGCTGCGTCCCGAGCGTGCCCTGGTGGGCACTGGTCTGGAAACCCAGGTGGCCCGCGACTCCGGCATGGTGCCGATCTCCCGGGTGAGTGGCACCGTCACCTATGTGGATGCCAACGCCATCGTTGTTCAGGACGAGGACGGCAACGACCACACCCACTTCCTGCAGAAGTATCAGCGCTCCAACCAGGACACCTGCCTGAACCAGCGCCCGATCGTCCGCTGTGGCGATCCCGTGATCGTCGGTCAGGTGATGGCGGATGGCTCGGCCTGTGAAGGCGGCGAAATCGCCCTGGGTCAGAATATTCTGATCGCTTACATGCCCTGGGAGGGTTACAACTACGAGGACGCGCTGCTGGTCAGCGAGCGGCTGGTCACCGAAGACCTCTACACCTCGGTTCACATCGAGAAGTACGAGATCGAGGCCCGTCAGACCAAGCTCGGACCTGAGGAGATTACCCGCGAGATCCCCAACGTCGCTGAGGAAAGCCTTGGCAACCTCGATGAGATGGGCATCATCCGCGTGGGTGCTTTCGTTGAAAGCGGCGACATCCTTGTGGGCAAGGTGACACCCAAGGGTGAATCCGATCAGCCGCCGGAAGAGAAGCTGCTGCGCGCGATCTTCGGTGAGAAGGCCCGTGATGTGCGCGACAACTCCCTGCGGGTGCCCGGCACCGAGCGTGGACGTGTTGTGGACGTGCGCATCTACACCCGTGAACAGGGTGATGAGTTGCCCCCCGGCGCGAACATGGTGGTGCGTGTTTATGTGGCCCAGCGCCGCAAGATCCAGGTCGGCGACAAGATGGCCGGCCGCCACGGCAACAAGGGCATCATCAGCCGCATCCTTCCCCGGGAGGACATGCCCTATCTGCCCGACGGCACCCCGGTCGACATCGTGCTCAACCCCCTGGGTGTGCCGAGCCGGATGAATGTGGGTCAGGTGTTCGAGCTGCTGATGGGTTGGGCGGCGTCCAACCTGGATTGCCGCGTGCGCATCGTTCCCTTCGATGAGATGCACGGGGCTGAGAAGTCGCAGCAGACCGTCGAGACCTTCCTCAAGGAAGCCGCCAAGCAGCCCGGCAAGGGTTGGGTGTACGACCCTGAGGATCCCGGCAAGCTGCAGCTGCGGGATGGCCGCACCGGTCTGCCCTTCGATCAGCCCGTGGCCGTGGGTTACTCCCACTTTCTCAAGCTGGTTCACCTGGTGGATGACAAGATTCACGCCCGTTCCACCGGCCCCTACTCCTTGGTCACCCAGCAGCCCTTGGGCGGTAAGGCACAGCAAGGTGGTCAGCGTTTGGGTGAGATGGAGGTATGGGCCCTCGAGGCCTATGGCGCCGCTTACACCCTGCAGGAACTGCTCACGGTCAAATCCGACGACATGCAGGGCCGTAATGAGGCCCTCAACGCCATCGTCAAGGGCAAGCCGATCCCCCGCCCGGGTACGCCGGAATCCTTCAAGGTGCTGATGCGCGAGCTTCAGTCCCTGGGTCTGGACATCGCCGTCTACACCGACGAAGGCAAGGAAGTGGATCTGATGCAGGACGTGAACCCCCGTCGCAGCACCCCCAGCAGGCCCACCTACGAATCCCTCGGCGTCGCGGATTACGACGAGGACTGACGGATCAACGAACCAACCGATTCCCCGCTCCTTCCTCCTTAACCGTCAATGACCAACAGCAACCTCCGCACCGAGAATCACTTCGATTACGTCAAGATCACCCTCGCCTCACCCGATCGGGTGATGGAGTGGGGACAGCGCACCCTGCCCAACGGTCAGGTTGTCGGTGAGGTCACCAAGCCGGAGACCATCAACTACCGCACCCTCAAGCCCGAGATGGACGGGCTGTTCTGCGAAAAGATCTTTGGCCCTTCCAAAGATTGGGAATGCCACTGCGGCAAGTACAAACGGGTGCGTCACCGGGGCATCGTTTGTGAACGCTGCGGTGTGGAGGTCACCGAGAGCCGTGTGCGTCGTCACCGCATGGGCTTCATCAAGCTGGCGGCACCCGTCTCCCACGTCTGGTACCTGAAGGGGATCCCCAGCTACGTGGCCATCCTGCTGGACATGCCCCTGCGGGATGTCGAGCAGATCGTTTACTTCAACTGCTACGTGGTGCTGGATCCCGGCGACCACAAGGACCTGAAGTACAAGCAGCTGCTCACGGAAGACGAGTGGCTGGAAATTGAAGACGAGATCTACGCCGAAGATTCCGAGATCGAGAATGAACCCGTGGTGGGCATCGGTGCCGAGGCCCTCAAGCAACTGCTGGAAGACCTCACCCTCGATGAAGTGGCTGAACAGCTGCGTGAGGAGATCAACGGCAGCAAGGGTCAGAAGCGCGCCAAGTTGATCAAGCGTCTGCGCGTGATCGACAACTTCATCGCTACCAACGCCCGTCCCGAGTGGATGGTGCTGGATGTGATCCCGGTGATTCCGCCCGATCTGCGTCCAATGGTGCAGCTCGACGGCGGTCGCTTCGCCACCAGTGATCTCAATGATCTCTACCGGCGGGTGATCAACCGCAATAACCGTCTGGCGAGGCTCCAGGAAATCCTGGCTCCTGAAATCATCGTCCGCAACGAGACGCGGATGCTGCAGGAGGCCGTCGATGCTCTGATCGATACCGGCCGTCGCGGTCGCACCGTGGTGGGTGCCAACAACCGTCCGCTCAAGTCACTGAGCGACATCATCGAAGGCAAGCAAGGCCGCTTCCGTCAGAACCTGCTGGGTAAGCGGGTCGACTACTCCGGTCGTTCCGTGATTGTGGTGGGTCCGAAGCTGAAGATGCACCAGTGCGGTCTGCCCAAGGAGATGGCGATCGAGCTGTTCCAGCCCTTCGTGATTCACCGCTTGATCCGCCAGAACATCGTCAACAACATCAAGGCGGCCAAGAAGCTGATTCAGCGTGCCGACGATGAAGTGATGCAGGTGCTGCAGGAGGTGATCGACGGTCACCCGATCCTGCTGAACCGTGCTCCAACCCTGCACCGTCTCGGCATCCAGGCCTTCGAACCCAAGCTGGTGGATGGCCGCGCCATTCAGCTGCACCCCCTGGTCTGCCCAGCCTTCAACGCTGACTTTGACGGTGACCAGATGGCCGTTCACGTGCCCCTGGCCATCGAGGCGCAGACCGAGGCCCGCATGTTGATGCTGGCCAGCAACAACATTCTGTCGCCTGCGACCGGCGAGCCGATCATCACCCCGTCCCAGGACATGGTGCTCGGCTCCTACTACCTGACGGCGCTTCAACCCGGTGCCTCCAAGCCCGACTTCAGCGATCGCAGCTGCACTTTCGCAGGGCTGGAGGATGTCATCCACGCCTTCGAAGACAACCGGATCGGTCTGCATGACTGGGTATGGGTCCGCTTCAACGGTGAAGTTCAGGATGATGAAGAGCTGGATGCCCCCAGCAAGAGCGAATCCCTCAGCGATGGCACGCGCATCGAAGAGTGGAGCTTCCGCCGCGACCGTTTCGATGAAGACGGTGCCCTGATCAGTCGCTACATCCTCACCACTGTGGGCCGCGTGGTGATGAATCACACGATCATCGACGCGGTGGCCGCCGCCTGAATCAAACCAGATGTCCTTCCTCCCTACCTCCTGAATCCGCGCGCAGCCATGACCTCGTCCTCGAAATCCCGCAAGTCCAAATCCAGTAAAGCTTCCAAGGCCGCCAAAGAGGCTCCCGTGAGCGCATCGCGTCCGCTCTCGAAGACCCCGCCGCCGTTCCGCAACCAGGTCATCGACAAGCGGGCCCTCAAGCAGCTCGTTGCCTGGTCCTACAAGAATCACGGCACGGCGGTGACGTCGTCCATGGCCGACAACCTCAAGGATCTTGGCTTCAAGTACGCCACTCAGGCGGCTGTGTCGATCTCTGTCGACGACCTCAAGGTGCCCGAGGCGAAGAAAGATCTGCTGGGCCAGGCCGAGGAACAGATCACGGCCACCGAAGAGCGCTATCGCTTGGGTGAAATCACCGAGGTGGAGCGTCATACCAAGGTGATCGACACCTGGACAGAGACCAACGAGCGTCTGGTGGATGCCGTCAAAAAGAACTTTGATGAGAACGCACCGCTGAACTCAGTGTGGATGATGGCCAACTCCGGTGCCCGGGGAAACATGTCCCAGGTGCGTCAGCTGGTGGGCATGCGCGGCCTGATGGCCAACCCGCAGGGCGAAATCATTGACCTTCCGATCCGCACTAACTTCCGTGAGGGCCTGACTGTCACTGAGTACGTCATCTCCTCCTACGGCGCCCGGAAGGGTCTCGTGGATACGGCGCTGCGCACCGCCGACTCGGGCTACCTCACCCGTCGTCTGGTGGACGTTGCCCAGGATGTGATCGTCCGTGAGGACGATTGCGGCACGACCCGCCACATCGTGGTGGACGCTGAGGACGGCAAATTCGGCAGCCGGCTTGTGGGTCGCCTGACCGCTGCCCAAGTGGTGAATGCCGATGGCGAGGTGCTGGCTGAGCGCGACACCGAAATCGATCCGCCGCTGTCCAAGTCCTTTGAGGCCGCTGGCGTGAAGGCCGTGAGTGTGCGTTCGCCGCTCACCTGCGAAGCCAACCGTTCCGTCTGCCGTAAGTGCTACGGCTGGGCACTGGCCCACAACGAACTGGTCGACCTGGGAGAAGCCGTCGGCATCATCGCGGCTCAGTCGATCGGTGAGCCTGGAACCCAGCTCACCATGCGGACCTTCCACACTGGTGGTGTGTCCACCGCTGAAACCGGTGTGGTCCGCTCCAAGGTGGCAGGCACCGTCGAGTTCGGTAGCAAGGCGCGGGTGCGTCCCTACCGCACCCCCCATGGTGTTAACGCCCAACAGGCTGAGGTTGATTTCAACTTCACGATCAAGCCGTCCGGCAAGGGCAAGGCCCAGAAGATCGAGATCACCAATGGCTCCCTGTTATTCGTCGACAACGGTGCTGACATCGATGCCGACGTCACGTTGGCGCAGATCGCTGCTGGTGCGGTCAAGAAGAGTGTGGAGAAGGCCACTAAGGACGTGATCTGCGACCTGGCCGGTCAGGTGCGCTACGAGGAGGCGATCCAGCCCCGTGAGGTCACCGACCGCCAGGGCAACATCACCCTGAAGGCTCAGCGCCTCGGCCGGATGTGGGTGCTGTCAGGTGATGTCTACAACCTGCCGCCCAACGCTCAGCCTGTGGTCAGCAGTGACACCCAGGTCACCGAGGGGCAGGTGCTGGCCGAAGCCAGCCAGCGAAGTGAGTACGGCGGTGAAGTTCGCCTGCGCGACTCCATCGGTGATTCCCGCGAGGTGCAGATTGTCACCACGGCGATGACCCTCAAGGACTTCAAACTGCTGGAGGAGTCCACCCACTCCGGTGAGATCTGGAATCTCGAGGCCAAGGACGGCACCCGTTACCGCCTCAACACCATCCCCGGTAGCAAGATCGGTTCCGGTGAGGTCATCGCTGAACTGGCGGATGACCGCTTCCGCACCGGCACCGGAGGTCTGGTGAAGTTTGCACCTGGTTTGGCGATCA
Organism: Parasynechococcus sp.; assembly: GCF_042954245.1. GTDB lineage: Bacteria > Cyanobacteriota > Cyanobacteriia > PCC-6307 > Cyanobiaceae > Parasynechococcus. Next base: position 3,601 of record NZ_JBGKDP010000118.1, on the reverse strand, counting down.
AGAAGGCCCGTTCCGCCAAGAATGGTTACGAGGTCAACAAGGGCGGCACCTTGCTGTGGATCCCCCAGGAGACCCACGAAATCAACAAGGACATCTCTCTGTTGATGATCACCGACGGTCAGTGGATCGAGGCCGGCACCGAGGTTGTCAAAGACATCTTCAGCCAGACCGCGGGCATCGTCACCGTCACCCAGAAGAACGACATCCTCCGCGAAATCATTGTCCGCAGTGGTGAGTTCCACCTCTGCACCGATGCCAAGGCGCTGGAGCGTTTCGACGGTGATGGCCAGATGGTCCACCCCGGTGAGGACATCGCCAAGGGGCTGTCCGTTGACACGATGAAGTACGTGCAGACGGTAGAGACCCCCGAAGGCAAGGGTCTGCTGCTGCGTCCGGTTGAGGAGTACACCATTCCCAACGAGGCCCAGCTGCCTGAGCTGTCCCATGTGAAGCAGGCCAATGGCCCTCACCTCGGCATCAAGGCCACCCAGCGCCTGGCGTTTAAGGACAACGAACTGATCAAATCCGTTGAAGGTGTGGAGCTGCTCAAGACCCAGCTGCTGCTCGAGACCTTCGACACCACCCCGCAGATGACGGTAGATGTGGAGAAGGCCCCCGACAAGCGGGCCAAGACCATTTCCCGTCTGCGCCTCGTGATCCTCGAGTCGATCCTGGTGCGTCGCGACACCATGTCCGACTCCAGCCACGGCTCAACCCACACCGAGCTGCAGGTCGAAGATGGCGTGTCAGTGAAGGCTGGCGATGTCGCCGCCACCACGCAGATCCTCTGCAAGCAGGCAGGTCTGGCCCAGTTGCCGGAAGCCACGGAAGCTGACCCGGTGCGTCGGATGATCGTGGAACGCCCCGAAGATACCATCACCCTGAGCACTTCCGGCAAGCCGGTGGTGAGTGTTGGTCAGCGGATTGTCGATGGCGATGCCCTTGCCGACGGCGAAACCGCCAGCTGCTGTGGTGAAGTCGAGGCCGTCAGCGGCAACAGCGTCACCCTGCGCCTGGGACGCCCCTACATGGTGTCTCCCGACTCCGTCCTGCACTTGCGCGATGGAGATCTGGTGCAGCGGGGTGATGGCCTGGCACTGCTGGTGTTCGAACGCCAGAAGACCGGTGACATCGTTCAGGGTCTGCCCCGAATCGAGGAATTGCTGGAGGCCCGTCGCCCCCGTGAATCCGCGATTCTCTGCAAGAAGCCCGGTACCGTTGAGATCAAGCAGGGTGAAGACGACGAGTCCCTCGCCGTCAACGTGATCGAATCCGATGACGCCATCGGTGAATATCCGATCCTGCTCGGCCGCAACATCATGGTGAGTGATGGCCAACAGGTCACTGCTGGTGAACTGCTGACCGATGGCCCGATCAACCCCCACGAGTTGCTCGAGTGCTACTTCGAAGATCTGCGCAGCCGCAAGCCTCTGATGGAGGCCGCTCAGGAGGCGATCGCCAACCTGCAACACCGTTTGGTGACTGAGGTTCAGAACGTCTACAAATCTCAGGGCGTCTCTATTGACGACAAGCACATCGAAGTGATTGTGCGTCAGATGACCAGCAAGGTTCGGATTGAAGATGCAGGCGACACCACCCTGTTGCCGGGTGAGCTGATCGAACTGCGTCAGGTGGAAGACACCAACCAAGCCATGGCGATCACCGGTGGGGCTCCCGCCGAGTTCACCCCGGTTCTGCTGGGTATCACCAAGGCGTCGCTCAACACCGACAGTTTCATCTCCGCCGCCTCCTTCCAGGAGACGACCCGGGTGCTGACGGAAGCTGCCATCGAAGGCAAGAGCGACTGGCTGCGCGGTCTCAAGGAGAACGTGATCATCGGTCGCTTGATCCCTGCCGGTACCGGCTTCAGCGGCTTCGAAGAAGAGCTGCAGAAGGAGGCTGGCCCCCACCCCGACATCCTTTCGGAGGATCCGGCCGGCTACCGCCGCATGCAGAACCTACGTCCCGACTACACCGTCGACATGCCCCCTGCGGCCAGCGCCAGTGCGGTGCTGGATGACCCCAGTGACGCCGACCTCGAGGCCACCCGCACCCGCCACAACATCGACCCCTCGGCGAGCAATTTCGCCGCGTTCACCCGTCCGGACGCCGACAATGAGCTGAAGGAAGAGCAGGTTGTCGATGCTGAAGCCGTTGAGGGTCTTCAGGAAGAGGGCCTGCTCTCTGACGAATGAGCTCCGCTCATTCGTTCACCATTGCAGCCCCTTCCATGCCTGAGCCCATTGAGATCCCCAAGAGACGCCTGCCCAAATATGGGTTCCACACCCATACTGAGCGGCTGAACGGACGTCTGGCCATGCTTGGCTTCATCGCCCTAATGGCGGTGGAGATCAAGCTTGGTCATGGTCTGCTGATCTGGTGACCCAGGCTCTGCTGGGTCGCAGCGTGGCCGAGCTGCAGGACTGGGCCGTCGCCCAGGGGCAAAAGCCGTTCCGCGGCCGTCAACTCCATGACTGGATCTATGCCAAGGGGGCTCGATCCCTGGCCGGCATCACGGTCTTCCCCAAGACCTGGCGTGCCGCCTTGTTAGAGGGTGGCATCGATGTGGGCCGGCTGAAGGAAGTGCATCGTTCGGTGGCCACGGATGCCACCACCAAATTGCTGCTCTCCACCGAGGACGGCGAAACCATTGAAACCGTCGGCATTCCCACCGATCAACGGCTCACCGTCTGTGTGTCCAGCCAGGTGGGTTGTCCCATGGCCTGCCGCTTCTGCGCCACCGGCAAGGGGGGGCTGCAGCGTTCACTTCAGACCCACGAAATCGTAGATCAGGTGCTGAGTGTGCGTGAGGCGATGGACCGACGTCCCTCCCACATCGTGTTCATGGGCATGGGCGAGCCCCTGCTCAACAGCAGCGCTGTGCTGGAGGCGATCCGCTGCCTCAATGATGACCTCGGCATCGGCCAACGGCGCATCACCGTCAGCACGGTGGGTATTCCGAAAACCTTGCCGCAGCTCGCGGAACTGGCCATGCAGCGGTTGGGCCGCGCCCAGTTCACCCTGGCGGTGAGCCTCCATGCCCCCAACCAGCGGCTTCGCGAGGAGCTGCTTCCCACAGCCCATGCCTACCCCTATGACGCTCTCCTCGAGGATTGCCGTCATTACCTTGAGGTGACTGGTCGGCGGGTGAGTTTTGAGTACATCCTTCTTGGTGAACTCAACGATCAGCCCGAGCACGCCGCAGAGCTGGCGGATCGCGTTGGCGGCTTCCAGAGTCACGTGAACTTGATCGCCTACAACCCGATTGAGGAGGAGGAGTTCAAACGACCGACGCCGCAGCGGATCGAGGCGTTTCGTCGCGTTTTGGAACGACGCGGTGTCGCCGTGAGTCTGAGGGCCAGCCGGGGGCTCGATCAAAATGCGGCTTGCGGTCAGCTCCGGCGTCAGCAGATGGCTCCAAATTCATCCGGGAGCTGAAGGGTGGGCTGATGGCCTTGAGGGCCTGTTTCTCAGCACACTGCTGAGAAACAGGGTCTGCGAATGACAGCGATCGATTGGCTGCTTCTCGTTGCTTACCTCGTTCTCACCCTGGTGTTGGGGTTGTGGCTGGCCCGCCGCAACAGCGGCGAGGCGGATTATT
>NZ_JBGKDP010000117.1:0-5387 GCF_042954245.1 Parasynechococcus sp. | reverse complement strand
GTAATACTCCTCTAGATCCCAGTCACAACCCTGTAGTTGCAGTGCGTTAGGACTTGACAAACCTCATGGCTGCGATGATGGCAGGCTCATCGCCATTGCGCCACCTGGATTTGGATCTTCAGTCGCACATTCGTTCAATTCCAGACTTTCCCAAGCCTGGAATTCTGTTTCGAGACATCAACCCGCTCCTGCGTTCGCCCGAGGCCATGGCCGAGGTGATCTGCCAGCTGGGCCGGATCTGCGACCAGGTGAAGCCTGATCTGATCTTGGGGATCGAATCCCGGGGATTCATCTTTGGGGCACCCTTGGCCAGCGACCGACGGCTTGGCTTCGTGCCTGTCCGGAAGCCTGGAAAGCTGCCCGGTGAGGTGGTTGGTCTGGACTACGCCCTGGAGTACGGCACCGATCGGCTGGAGATTCAAGCCGATGCGTTTGAGAATTCACCCCGGGTGCTGGTGGTGGACGATTTGCTGGCCACCGGTGGAACGGCTGCAGCAACAGGACAATTGGTGGAGCAGGCCGGCGGTTGCTTGGTGGGCTTTGCCTTTGTGATCGAACTGGAGGGGCTCGGAGGGCGTCAGACGTTGCCCGCGGGTCAACCTGTGGAAGCGTTGTTGCGCTACGGCTGATTGTTCTGCCAGTCGAAGACTTCTTCCAACTGCTGCAAACTCAACAACCCGAAACTCCAAAGCACGATCGGGAGGGGGGCTTGTTCCAGTTCCGCCTGGCGTTGCCCCAGTTCCAGGGCGCTCACACTCAATCCCACACGGCGCTGAAGAAAGTGCAGCAGCGCGTCGGTGGCTGGGGGTTGCCGCTGGCTGGACATCACCATGGTCGCGACCCGCGCTTGGCTCAGTTTGGCAAGGCCTGCTAGAGCTGCATGGGGCCGTCACTCATGGCCCGCAGGCTCAGTCGGCGCAAGCCAGAGAACTGTTTCAGTAGAAGCAGTGCCAAACGCCGTATTGGAAGCAGCAGCGGTTGGCGGTTGGAAAACACCCGCACCAGAAGATCCGTTGCCACACCCACCTGGAGCACATCAAGCCAGCGGCTCATCCCGTACTGCCGAGCGATTGTTGCAGCGCTGCCGCCCCGCTCCACGGCGCGCAGCAAACCATCCACATCGCGCCAGCAGAGATTGAGCCCTTGGCCTCCCACAGGATGGCAGCGGTGGCCTGCTTCGCCGATCAGCACGCCACGTCCGCGATGAAAGCGGCGAGCCAGCAGCCATTGCTGAGGGAAAGCTCGGGGTTGATCGAGCAGGCGATCCGGTTCAATCCCCTCCGGCAGAACAGCGGCAAGTTGATCGAGAAATACGCTGCGCTGCAGTGTGCTGCGCTGCTGGCAACGCTGCAAGGGTGCACTCCACACCACCTGAAAGGTTCCCTGACCCAAGGGCAGAACGGCGAGAGGACCTTCCGGACGAAATAATTCGCAGGCCCTGTCGTGGGGCAGTCCCCGTAGGACAACTTTGGCTGTGAGACATCCCTGGCGATAGCGGATGCCCCAGTGACGGATGCCCCAGGCCTCTCGCGTGGGGGAATGCGGTCCATCAGCCGCCACGATCAGGGCATCAGCGCTTGGATCCGGGCATGGTTCGGCCAGGTGCATGGCAACGTTGTCATTGGCCTCCAGCCGGGCCAGCAACAGCTTCATCAATAGCCGGTGATCGAGGATCCAGCCGATGCCGTTATGGTTGCGATTGGCTGATGCCAGGTCGTCCTGGCCGAAGAGAACGCGGGAGTTGGTGGCCCCGTCCCGCAAATCCAGGTCACGGAAGGGCACTAGGGCATCGCGCAGGTCGTGCCAAAGCTCCAGGTTTGTCAACAACCGGCGGCTGGAGTGGGTGATGGCGTAGGCCCGGCTTCTGGCTTGCAATTCCGACGCCGTCAGCGGGTCAAACAGGACCACGCGCTGACCTTGGAGGCCGAGGGCTAGAGCTGTGAGGGCGCCGGTGGGACCAGCACCCAGGACATGAATTTCTGGAGGGGATGGAGCCATTCGAAGAGTCTGGCCAGCCATCCCGATCCAGCGCGAGGCAATCAGCCCAGGCCGAGCAGCCCGTGAACGAAGGATTCACCGCCCAGGGCCAACTCGGTGGCGAGTAGAGCAATGAAGCCGAGCATGGCCATGCGGCCGTTCAGTTTTTCGGCGCGGTCGTGGAAACCCCAACCCTGCGTCGCTTCAACCACTTCCATGCGGGGTTCCGTGGCAAAGGCGTTGAGGCGGCCGCCGTCTTCGGTGGTGACCTGTGCACCACGCACGACAGGAGTGGAAGGAGAGGATTGGGACATGGATGCCGCTATTGGATTGCTAAGAAGTATAAACCAGATTTAAGAAATGTTCAGCGACGGTTATTCAGGCGGAGCTGGCAGAGCTCCTCAAAGGCGGGACGGAGCAGGAAGGGGTACTCGCCAACCCACATCCGCATACCTGGCAGCCAGGCATCGCTGAGGGCTCCGATCTTTGAGAAATCCTTGCGCTCACTCAGCACCAGGCAGCGGATCAGGCTGCCGCGGCGGATCGACTGGTGTTTTTTCTCCATCGGAAATGCCACCCGGCCGAGATAACCTTCTTCGTCTTCGAGTTCGAGCAGCATCCAGGTGCGTCGGTTTTCCACGAGTTCCAGCCGGCCGCGGCTGTCGGCCTGCTCGTGGCGGTTTTCCACCCGCTCTCGCGTGATCACGTCCGCCACCTCGCCTTCAAATAGGGCAGCCGTGGGATATCGCCGCAGGGTGGCGTTGCGTTGGCCGGCCTGAACGATCGGGCCCCAAAGCACATATAGGAAGAACACAACGCTGATCACCAGCCAGGCGGGGCCCCAGCGGCTGCCGAGCTGCGCCTGGTTGTAGATCAGGAACGTGATAACCCCACCGATGGCGGCGATCATCAGGCGCTGCAGCACCTCCTGGGGGTTGCCGAGGGAGACGCGGAACTGGTTGCCGGTGGCAACGGCAGGGATCAGTCGTTGCAGTTCACCAGGGCGGAGGGGAATGAGCATGGTGTCGCCTTCAGATCAGGCGCTCAAGGCCATACACAAGGCTGCCGAGGCTGCCCACCTTGCGCACCGTGAGCAGCACGCCTGGCATGTAGGCGGAACGATCGATGGTGTCGTGACGCAGGGTGTAGGTCTCCCCCGGGGCTCCGAACATCACTTCCTGGTGAGCCACCAGGCCCGGCAGCCGCACGGAGTGCAGCCGCAGACCACTGTCCCGCTGTCCTCCGCGGCAACCCGCCAGGGATTCGTGCTCGTCCACTTCCTCGGAATTGAAGCTTTTGCCGAGTTCTTCCATCAACTCAGCGGTTTTGATGCAGGTGCCACTGGGGGCATCCGCTTTGCGGTTGTGGTGCAACTCCGTCAGTTCCGCGTGGTCGTAGAAACGTGCCGCTGCGGCTGCCGCTTGCTGCAATAGCACCATGCCCACTGAAAAATTGGGGATCACGGCCCCACCCACGGACGCTTTGGCGGAAAACTCGGTGAGGCCGTTGAGTTGTTCAGGCGAGAGCCCTGTGGTTCCGATCACGGGGTGAACGCCGTAAGCGATCGCCGCGCGGGTGTGTTCATAAACAACGGAAGGATGGGTGAAGTCCACCAGCACGGCGCCGCTGCCGCCGTCCCGCACCGATTGGCTCACAGCGCAGAGACAGCCTTCGAAATCAGCCGTCACGGCCACCTCAAGCTCGCCGAAGCCCAGCTCCAGACCCACGTCTGCCCCCTCTTTCCCGGGGGTGTTGTCGATGGCGCCAACCAGGCTGCAGTCCTGGGCTCCCACCACAGCCTTGATCACCTCGGCGCCCATGCGCCCCAGGGCACCGGCGACAACGACGGGAATCGGAGCGGTCATGAAAGCGCAGCAGACGCTTCAAAGCCTATGGGGCGGCTCGTGTAACGGCCGATCAGAAATCCTCGCGCCGTAAGGGCCAGTCGCCGTAAGGTTCTTCACATTGCTCAAAGCGCGCTGATGTTCACACAGGTCCGCTCCGCCGATCGCCGCGTTGCTCCTGTGGAGGGACAGAACCACAAATCCGTGATGAAAGCGGTTTATGTGGTGCTGGAGCCCCAGTACCAAAACGCCCTAACCCAGGCAGCGACAGCTCTCAACGCATCTGGTGGCGATCTCGGGATCGAGCTCAGCGGGTATCTGATCGAAGAACTCCGCGACGACGACAACTACGCAGGCTTCTGTGCCGATGTGGCTGAGGCTGATGTCTTTGTCGCCTCTTTGATCTTTATTGAAGATCTGGCTCAGAAGGTTGTGGACGCCGTTGCCCCACACCGCGATCGACTCAAGGCGGCTGTGGTCTTCCCGTCTATGCCTGAAGTGATGCGGCTCAACAAGCTGGGCAGCTTCTCGATGGCCCAGCTCGGTCAGAGCAAGAGCGCCATCGCAGGCTTCATGAAGAAGCGGAAGGCAGCCGGAGGTGCTGGTTTCCAGGACGCGATGCTTAAGTTGCTGAACACGCTGCCCACCGTTCTCAAGTACCTGCCGGTTGAGAAAGCGCAGGATGCCCGCAGCTTCATGCTCAGCTTCCAGTACTGGTTGGGCGGTACCCCCGACAACCTGCGGAACTTCCTGTTAATGCTGGCGGACAGGTACGTCTTCCCAGCTGCAGAAGGCGAGGAACGCCCACCGATGGAGGTGGCGGAGCCTGAGGTGTTCCCCGACCTCGGTATCTGGCACCCCCTGGCTCCCTCGATGTTCGAGGACCTCAAGGAATATCTGAACTGGACCTCCAGTCGCACCGATCTGTCTGAGGAAGCCCGCAAAGGGCCGGTGATCGGTCTGGTGCTACAGCGCAGCCATATCGTCACCGGTGACGATGCGCATTACGTGGCCACTATTCAGGAGCTGGAGTTCCGTGGCGCTCGCGTGATTCCGATCTTCTGCGGCGGTCTCGACTTCTCCAAGCCGGTCAACGCTTTCTTCTATGACCCGCTGAATCCTGAGCAACCCCTGGTGGATGGCATCGTTTCTCTCACCGGTTTTGCGCTGGTCGGAGGACCTGCCCGCCAGGACCACCCCAAGGCGATTGAGTCGCTGAAGAAGCTCAACCGCCCCTACATGGTGGCGCTTCCCCTCGTCTTCCAGACCACCCAGGAGTGGGAACAGAGCGACCTTGGCCTGCACCCGGTGCAGGTGGCTCTGCAGATCGCCATTCCCGAACTGGATGGCGCCATCGAGCCCATCGTTCTGTCGGGTCGCGATGATGCCACCGGTAGGGCTCACACCCTCCAAGACCGGGTTGATGCCATTGCTGAGCGGGCCATCCGCTGGTCATCGCTGCGGATCAAGCCCCGCAACGAAAAGAAGCTGGCGATCACGGTGTTCAGCTTCCCTCCCGACAAGGGCAACGTCGGCACGGCGGCTTACCTCGACGTCTTCGGCTCC
>NZ_JBGKDP010000116.1:0-20062 GCF_042954245.1 Parasynechococcus sp. | reverse complement strand
CAAGCGTCAGCGCCAGCGCGCACAGCAGCGTTGACAGCGCCAGTTTCGCCACGAACCAGAACGGTGACGTAGCCGCCGCCGACGAACTCGCGACCGATCAGGCGCACTTCGGCAGCCTTGGTCATGGCATCAGCTGCCTCGATGGCGGGGACCAGACCGCGGGTCTCGATCATGCCGAGGGCGATGCCCATGGTTTCGTTAGCCATTGCCTACCGGGAGAAGGTGTGGAATGTTCGCTGAGGACATTGCTTCGCCAGAACCCTTCCCGTCAAGCGATTTGGACGACTTTCTCGATCACTGTCCATAGTGAACCAAATAAGCCGGGCTTATCACCCTGTGCCTCACTGTTCCGGTCTGCTGTGGTGGTTCATGTGATCACATCCCCACAAGTCGTTGTCGGCGGTGGTGAAACTCCATAAGTTCACACTGCGTCATCCTCCCAAAGCCTTGCTGCGGGGTGGAATGTTCAACCCAAAATGGATGCCGCTGGGTCGAATTCAGAGATTGTTAGCTCCTACCCCTAACCAGCCCGCACAATGGAGGCCCTCTTTGGTTGGCCATCCTTGGCGCTTCAGCTCACCATTGCCACGGGCAACCCGATCAAGGTTGCTGAAATCGAGGCCATGCTGGGACTGCTTCCGCTCGATGTGCAGCGTCAACCTGCCGATCTGGATGTTGAAGAGACGGGAAGCACCTACCGCGAGAACGCTGAGCTGAAAGCCAGCGCTGCAGCCCTGCGCACCGGCGGCTGGGCCTTGGCTGACGATTCAGGGCTTGAGGTGGATGCTCTTCAGGGTGCGCCTGGTCTGTATTCGGCCCGCTACGCCGAGGGAAACGACGCCAAGGTGCAGCGGATCCTGAAGGAGCTGGTTGGATCGCCCTATCGGAGTGCCTGTTTCCGCAGCACGATGGTGTTGTGTGATCCCTCCGGCGCCTGTCGTGCCGCGGCGGAGGGCATTTGCTGGGGGGAACTCCTGAGTGCCCCGGCCTACCCCGGCGGCGGATTCGAATCGCTGCTATGGGTTCGGGAAGCCCGTTGCACTTACGGCGAGCTGAATGCGGCTCAACTCAGCCGCCTGGGCAGTCGCGGAAAAGCGGCACGGGCTCTGTCACCACAGTTGCGTGACCTGCTGAACCTGGGCTGATCCGAGCTGGTCTGAGCGCTCAGCGTAACCGTGCGTTGCTGTTGATGTGGTCGATGGCGCGCATCGCCGCAGCGGCCGCTTCCTCCACGTCACCTTCCCGTCCCGCCAGGGTGAGACGCCCGAAGGCACCCACCGCTTTCACATCCACCAAGGTGATATTGGAGGCCTTTTCGGCTTCGTTGGCAGCAATCAACACGTATCCGGCCGGTTCCGTCTCCAGGATGAACATGCTCATCCCGGCTTCGATCATTGAGCCGCGTCGGTTCTGCCGGTTGATCAGCACGGCATGATCGGGCGTGATCGCCCTGATCACTTCCGTCCAGCTCACATCGGCTGGAGAACGCTGATCGATGGTGCTCCCGATCGCTTCCAGCACCACATCTCCGGAATGGAGCACCGTACTCTGATCGCGATGATAGAGGGCCATCGAACCGAACGCCCGCTCCACAACCATCTGACCGAGACGAACGTTGCTGGCCTTCAGTGCGATGTCCGTCACCCGGTGGACCGCCATCCCCGGTGACACCTCCATCCAGAGGCAGGCATCTCCGGGGATGGGCAGAAACCCCTGACTCACCGAACCCATGTAGGCCGCTAGTTGCGGTTGCAGCGAGTCGATGAACACGTGGGTGCGCAGTTCAATCGACTGCACATGGCTGTTCTGCCGTAACAGCCGGGGCGACTCCGAATCCGTTGTCACAACACAGCTCGCTCCCCCCTGTTGGGAGATCACCTCAGTGCCGGTGACGAGAGCACTACCGCCGCGTCGCCGCTCTCGAGCATCGAAGCTGGCAAAACGGGTCATGGCGGGGATTGTACCAGACGAATAGAGTTGAAACGGGCCAATAAAGAGTTAGAGCCTGCGGTCTTGCGCCTTGAAAAACAGCCGATACCGTCCGGAGAATCCCTTCTAGAGATCTTGCAATGACTGAGCAGTCTTCTTTGAAGCCAGTGGATCTCAACGCTGATCAAGCCCTTGGGATTGGGATGGTGAGCTTCGGCCTGATGCAACGGCTTGCGCAGGATGGCCAGGTGGATCTTCTGCCCTGGCTGGAGGCATCAGGAAATGTAGACAGTGAGCGTCTGCGTCAGCTGCGCCAACGGCTTGAGCTGACGGCTTTGGCCATCGACACCGGTGCCCCTCTGACCACCACGGAAGTGAGCATCCTGCTGGGAGCCCGTCCTGGAACAGAACGAGTGGAACGCGGCGGCCTCGTTGCCCGTCGGGTCAGCCGCAACGTCTGGCGCTTAAGCAAAGCCGAGGACAGCGATCGTTCGGATCGCTACGACGGATTCCGTCGCCGCCTTTGAGCTCAAGCCAAGGTCTGCCTGGCTTGAGCGATCCCAAAGAGTTTGAGCGAACTTTCCACTCCTCAGCGAATTTATTCGCAGCTTGGAGAGGTTGATCATTAAGGGAGCGGCCGATGGCTGGGCCAACGCTGCTGAAGGAATCGGGGCCGCGCGAGGTGTTCTGCGGTCTCACCTCGATTGTGTGGCTGCATCGGCGCATGCCCGATGCCTTTTTTCTTGTGGTGGGATCACGCACCTGCGCCCATCTGATCCAGAGCGCCGCTGGGGTGATGATTTTTGCCGAACCCCGTTTCGGCACAGCCATTCTCAGCGAACGGGATCTGGCTGGACTCGCGGATGCCCACGACGAACTCGACAGGATCTGCAAGGAACTGCTGCAGCGCCGCCCCGAAATCCGCACGCTGTTCCTGGTGGGGTCCTGCCCCAGCGAAGTGATCAAACTGGATTTGGCCCGTGCCGCCGAACGGCTCAACGAGGAGCTTTCCGGCCAGGTGCGGGTGGTGAACTACTCCGGCAGCGGCATTGAAACCACGTTCACTCAGGGAGAGGACGGGGCACTCGCGGCTCTCGTTCCCCTCATGCCCGCCAGTGATGAACGGCAGTTGCTGCTGGTGGGAACCCTCGCCGATGCCGTTGAAGACAGGCAGATGCACCTGTTCCAGCGAATGGGCATAGAGGCAATTCACAGCCTGCCGCCCAGGCAATCGACCGGTCTGCCGGGGGTGGGTGCAGGAACGACAGTGCTGCTGACCCAACCCTTTCTCACAGAAACCGCTCGCCTGCTGAGTGATCGCGGTGCCACGGTGCTCACGGCCCCCTTCCCTCTGGGGGCGGAAGGGAGTCGCCGTTGGATGGAGGCTGCTGTTGCCGCTTTCCATCTCCCTGATAAACGAGTCGCTGCGGTGCTCGATCCGTTGATGGAGCGTGCCCAGAGCGCCCTGGCCCGCCATCGCGCCGTACTGGAGGGCAAGCGGATCTTCCTACTTCCCGAATCCCAGTTGGAACTGCCCCTGGCCCGTTTCCTGCAACGGGAATGCGGCATGGAACTGGTAGAGGTAGGCACGCCTTATCTGAACCGTGAACAGATGGCGGCCGAACTGGCCTTGCTCCCCGACGACGTCCCGGTGATGGAGGGGCAACACGTGGAGCAGCAACTGGACCGGGTTCGCGCCAGCCAGCCCGATCTTGTGGTGTGCGGGATGGGCCTGGCCAATCCGCTGGAGGCCGAGGGCATCTCCACCAAATGGTCGATCGAACTGGTGTTCAGCCCGATTCACGGCATCGACCAGGCCGGCGACCTGGCAGAACTGTTCTCCCGGCCGTTGCGTCGCCGCCAACTGATTCGACCCGGCCTGCACTCAAGCAGCCCCGACCAAACCGTGCACGCCTGATCCCATGCAACTCACGCTCTGGACTTACGAAGGGCCTCCCCATGTGGGGGCCATGCGCATCGCCGCCTCCATGCGCGGCGTTCATTACGTGCTCCATGCCCCCCAGGGAGATACCTATGCCGATCTGCTATTCACGATGATTGAGCGGCGCGGACAGCGTCCACCGGTCACTTACACCACCTTTCAGGCCCGAGATCTCGGGGGGGACACCGCCGAACTGGTGAAACGGCATGTACGCGAAGCGGTGGATCGCTTCCAACCCGATGCACTGTTGGTGGGGGAGAGCTGCACCGCGGAGTTAATTCAGGATCAGCCCGGTGCCCTGGCCCAGGGCATGGAACTCACCATGCCGGTGGTGAGTCTGGAGCTGCCGGCCTACAGCAAAAAGGAGAACTGGGGGGCCGCAGAAACCTTCTATCAATTGGTGCGCAACCTGCTCAAGGAGCAGGCGCCGACCAACAACCAGCACGACCCCAAGGCATGGCAACAAAAGGGGCGCCGGCCACGGGTGAACCTGTTGGGACCATCGCTGCTGGGCTTCCGCTGCCGCGACGACGTACTGGAGGTACAGAAGCTGCTCACCCTGCACGGCATTGATGTGGGCGTGGTGGCGCCCCTGGGTGCAGGAGTGGAAGATCTGAAGCGCATCCCCGATGCCGATCTCAACGTCTGCCTCTATCCAGAGGTGGCTGAATCCTGCTGCAGCTGGTTGGAGCGCAACTTCGGCATGCCCTTCAGTCGAACGGTGCCGATTGGAGTGGGCGCTACCCATAATTTCCTCGTCGAAGTGCACGAGATGCTGGGGATGGAGCCCCCAGCCCCCAATGAGGGCTACCGGCGGTCGCGCCTGCCCTGGTATTCGGAATCCGTGGACTCCACCTACCTCACGGGCAAGCGGGTATTCATCTTTGGCGACGGCAGTCACGCCCTCGCCGCGGCCCGGATCTGCAGTGAGGAACTGGGTTTCACGGTGGTGGGGCTGGGCACCTACAGCCGGGAGATGGCCCGGCCCGTGCGGGCTGCCGCCAAAGCCTTAGGGCTGGAGGCCCTGATCAGTGACGACTACCTGGCGGTGGAAGCGGCCATGGCCGAAGCAGCACCGGAACTGGTGCTGGGAACCCAGATGGAGCGCCATAGCGCCAAGCGGCTGGGGATTCCCTGCGCGGTGATCAGCACACCGATGCATGTGCAGGACGTGCCCGCCCGGATGAGCCCCCAGATGGGCTGGGAAGGGGCAAACGTGATCTTCGACGACTGGGTGCACCCGCTGATGATGGGGCTGGAGGAACACCTGATCGGCATGTTCCGCCACGACTTCGAATTCGTGGATGGCCACCAGAGCCATCTGGGCCATGCCGGTGGTGCCGGCGCCGCCGACAGTTCCGGCTTCAGCGACATCCCAGGAGAGGGAGATGCTGCTCTGCATTGGACAGCCGATGGGGAAGCCGAGCTGAAGAAGATCCCCTTCTTCGTGCGGGGCAAGGTGCGACGCAACACTGAGGCTTACGCTCGCGATGTGGGCTGCCGGGAGATCAGCAGCGAAACGCTATATGACGCAAAAGCCCACTTCAAGGCATGAGCATTTGCACTCATTTCTTTTTATTTAATTGAAAGAAATTCTGCTTTTGCAACTCAAACAAGAAGTAGATCTTTCATTTCTTGATGAAAACCAACCACTGAACATCTGCTGCTGTTGAATGAAACTGACTTCTCTTGCACAGGTCGCCGAATGACCACGACTCTGACGCGACCGACGGATGGCGAAGGCAGCGTGCAGGTTCATCAGGACCCGGCACTGAACATCCAGGACAAGACCCTGGTGATCGCGGTTTATGGCAAAGGCGGGATCGGCAAATCGACCACCTCCTCGAACCTCTCAGCCGCCTTCTCAAAACTTGGAAAACGGGTGCTTCAGATTGGCTGCGATCCCAAGCACGACAGCACCTTTACCCTCACCCACAAGATGGTGCCGACGGTGATCGACATCCTCGAGGAGGTGGACTTCCACAGCGAAGAGCTGCGGCCTGAGGATTTCGTCTTCACCGGCTTCAACGGGGTGCAGTGCGTTGAGAGCGGTGGCCCACCGGCGGGCACCGGCTGCGGCGGTTACGTCACCGGGCAGACCGTGAAGCTGCTCAAGGAGCACCATCTCCTGGAAGACACCGATGTGGTGATCTTCGACGTGCTCGGCGATGTGGTGTGCGGTGGTTTCGCCGCCCCGCTGCAGCACGCCAACTATTGCCTGATCGTGACGGCCAACGATTTCGATTCGATCTTTGCGATGAATCGCATCGTTCAAGCGATTCAAGCCAAAGCCAAGAACTACAAGGTGCGGCTTGGCGGCGTCGTCGCGAACCGCTCGGCGGACACCGATCAGATCGACAAGTTCAACGAACGCACCGGCCTGCGCACCATGGCCCACTTCAGGGATGTGGATGCGATCCGGCGTTCCCGGCTGAAGAAATGCACCATCTTTGAGATGGATGACGACGACGATGCCGTGCAAGCGGTGCGCAACGAGTACCTGCGGCTGGCCCAGAACATGCTCGACAAGGTGGAGCCCCTCGAGGCCACATCCCTCAAGGACCGCGAAATCTTCGACCTGCTGGGATTCGACTAAGCGCTGGTTTTAAACGGCATTAGCCCAAGCCCACCAAGGCCATGGACAGCTCCCACACGCGGCGGGCTGTTTCTGGATCTGTGGCCTTGTCGGACAGTTCCTGGCTAAACTGCTGACCATCCTTTTTCTGGCGGTTGCCCCAACTCCAGTGCACCCCGGATTCGGCGAAGTCGGGATTGGCCACCACATCAGCCACCCGTTCTCCCGCCAAGGCTTGGGAGACATAGCCGCCGGTGATGTTTTTCTGGAACCAGGGGAAGATCGTTTGGAAGGCCTTGGGGGTGTTGCGGAACAACGGGGTATCCGCCACACAGCCCGGGTAGAGCGAAGTAAAGGTGATTCCGGTGTCCCCGTGCAGACGGCGATGCAGCTCCTGGGTGGTGATCATGTTGCAGAGTTTGCTGTCTTTGTACGCCTTGCCGGGCTTGAACGGCTTGCCACTGGCCATGGCGACGGGGTCTTTGAATCCGGCCTCAAAACCTGAAAGGTTCCCCAGATCTGCCGGCGCAGGGATCGGAATCTTGCCCCCCAGTTCCTCGGAATTCGCCGTCACGGTGCCCAGGATGACCACACGTTTGGAGGGATGGCTGGAGTTCTGGAGCCGACCCAAGAGCAGCTGCACCAGCAGGAAATGGCCGAAGTGGTTGGTGGCCATTGAGATCTCGTAGCCCTGGGGCGAACGCTCCGGTTGCTTCAGTTTCGGCTTGTACACGGCTGCATTGCAGACCACGGCATCCAATCGCTCGGGCAAGGCATCCACCGCCCGGCGCACACTGTCGAGATCACCCAGATCCATCAACACGTGCTTGAGCCGGTTTTTGGGGAGATCGAGTTCATCCGCCGCCGCCGCGGCACGCTGCGGGCTGCGGTTCGCCGTGATCACCGTCCAGCCCCGCTTTACCAAGGCACAGGTGGCATTGAGACCCACACCGGAGGTGGTGCCGGTGATCAGAACGGTGCCGGGCGTGGACATTAAGACGGGGCCAGGAAGTCTGCCAGTCTGCCGGTCAGCACCCAATCCCAACGCGGCTGGTCACGAATCTCAGCGCCAGACCACACGCAAACGATTAGGAGCGATCCACTGATCTTGCTCGCTGATCAGGCGCTTCTCTCCACCGATGCTGAACAGACGGTCGAACCGCTGCTGCTGCGTTTCTAATTTGGCTGACTCAATTGACACGACCGCCGCAATTTCACTGTGGCGATCCATGCGTTCCTGATAGGCCACCGACAGACGAATCAAGCTCACGCAGCCCAACAGGACAAGACCTGCCTTGGCCGCCAAAGCGAGAAGGCTGCACTGCAGTTCCTGTTGGTCGGTTTGCCGCTGAATAGCTGCGGCCATGCTGGCCGCATCCTAGCGGGGAGCTGATCTTTGAACCTGACTGGCGGGCACAGCATCAGAACGAACATCCGCTTGTAACGCAATCCGTTCGCAGGGCCAAGACAAGCTCTACGCCCGTTGATCTGGGCGCCCGCTCAGATCAGGCTTCGTAGAGGCTGATGGAGAGACGCAGGGCCAGAACAGCAGCATGGGCAGCCACCACGAGGGCAGTGAACACCTCAGGTGCAGACAAAACGGTTTCCATGGGAGCTATGCATCAAACAGTCCCATTCTTCTCCGAGGGAAGGCCTGCAGGCCATCATTCGCAAAGGCCTGTCACACCAGCCCATGGATCCGGTTCTGATCGATGCCCCTGCCATCCGCGCGTTGGATCTGCGGCCGCTACAGATCTGGAGCGATCAGCCGCTGGATGCACTGCTCAGCCTGGGGCCGGTGCTCGAGCTGCGCTTTGACTGGCCCCGGGCGCAAGACGACCCGCGGGAACTGCCGGAATGCCCCGAACCTCGCCTCTGGGCCCTGCGGGCCGATGCGCGCTTCCCCTGGCTGCCCCTGTTGCTTGAACGCGACCAGGGCAGTCTGGTTCGGCATGTGGCCCTGGTCGTGCCCCACAGTTTCAGCCGCAGCGAAGGCCTGCGTTTTGACCCGGAAGCCTTGGAGCTCTGGGTGACGCATCGGCTGATGCTGCTCGACGATCTCTGCCAACGGGAGCTCGGACGCCTGATGCGGGGCAACCTCTCCCAGATGGCCGCAGCCCTGGGGTATGAGCTCGATGCCGGTTTTTGGAGCCTGCTGAACTGATCCACTAGCTCAGCCAGAGCTGCAGGGCCCGCCTGGAGCTGTCGATCGCCAAGATGATGGCGAGCCCCCGCAGACAACGCACCAGCAGAGCCGCATCGAACTGATCAAGACGGCTGGCCGTCCACTGGGCGGCGATCGCTGCCACCGCCCCCAGCAGCAAGCCCATCAGAGGAACCCCTCGTCCTTCATGCAGGAAGTGTAGGGATGCTGCGCTGGCTGAGCAAAGCACCGCCACCGTGCTGAGCCGCACGGCCTGATGAATCGGCACAGACATCGGACCGCTCATCAGGGGCACCATCACCAGTCCCCCACCTAGGCCCAACATCCCAGCGGTCCAGCCGGCGATGGAGCCCACACCAGCCAACTGCGGTGCGCTGCTGTCATCGACGTCTTCGTTAGCATCCGCCTCGGGCCGTTCGCGAACGCAGAACGCCAACACGATGTACATCAGCGTCTGCATCGCTAGCAGAATCCAGCCCGCGGCCAAACCGGCCAAGCCACCGAACAGCAGTGCCGAGCCAAAGGCGGCCAAGCCGATGGCAAGTCCCGGCCGGCTCGGCAACCGCCCTTGGCGCAGGTGGGTGATGGTGCCTGCCAAAGCTGTGGGCACAATGGCGAAACTGCTGGTGGCCAGAGCCTGATGGGGCGGGAGATCAAGCCAGAGCAGGAGCGGGGCAAAGATCAAGCCACCGCCAATCCCCAACAGCCCGGCCAACCCCCCCGCCAGCAGGCCCAGGGCGATCAGGATCGGCACATCCCACCAGGGCACCATGGCGTGCGATCGATTCTTTCCTCCAGCATGCCCGCAACCGGGCGTCTGCTTCCCACCCAGCAAGCAGATGGACACACCCAGATGGCGTTGGATGCCTGGCTTCTGAGGCGAAGCAACGCTCCAGCTCTGCGTTTTTATCGCTGGGATGGGCCCTGGCTCTCGCTGGGACGCCATCAACGCCAATGGCCTGAGCACTGGAATGATCTGGCCCGCCGCGGCCGCATCAGCCTGGTGCGACGCCCCAGCGGAGGCCGGGCCGTACTCCATGCCGGCGGGCTCACCTACGCCTTAATCTGGCCGGATGCACTCCGGCGACGCCAGGAGGCCTACCACCAGGCCTGTCAGTGGTTAATCGATGGCTTCCAGGATCTCGGGCTACCACTGCACTTCGGTTCCGACCCTGCTGGTGCCGAGGCCAACAACTGTTTCGCCACTGCAACGGTGGCCGACCTGGTGGATCCGTCCGGCGTCAAACGGGTCGGTAGTGCCCAGCGCTGGCAGAACGGTCGCCTGCTTCAGCACGGTGAAATCCTGCTGGATCCCCCTGCCGAGCTCTGGGAAGAGGTGTTTGAAGAATCGGCACCGGCGGCGGCACCAGCCCAGATCAACCGACTGGAGCTGGATCAGCAGCTGCGCCAGAGCCTGATCCAATCCTGGAACCATTGCCCGTGGCAGATGCAGCCCCTGAAGGCCGATGAAGCTCAGGACTTGGAAGGAGAGCTAGCGTCCTGGTCGGAGCTTTGATCCTGCATTGTCTGCACCATCTGAGGAAGCATCGCCAAACCCAGGGGATAGCCATTCCGCTTGCGCGCCTCATCAAGGATCGCGGGGGGCAGGGTCACCCCGAGACGCTTGAGTACCGCATCTCCCACATCCATCCGATCAAGGGTGCCGTTGGGGAGCCCTGCAGCACTCATCACTAACAGGCGTCCCTTGGAGGCCCCCTCCAGGGCCGGCACCGCATCCACCAGTAAGGCCGAACTGTTGATGGAAGGCAGCTCAGAGAGGGGCCGCAGATGATCCTCGAGACGCTGTTGATCCCATTGCTGCACGGGCAAAAGTTTCAGGGGCTGATCGTCGATCCAACCCACCCAACGGCCGCTCTTGCAGACGAGCACCCAATCGGCAGGCCCCTCCTCCTCGCTGGCGGTCAGCCGCAGCTGGCTGAGGCGCCGCAAGGTCTGATCCGCCTCCAGCACGCGGAAGCGTTTGCCCGCCGCAGCCTCCACCTTCAAGTCCCGCAGCACGGTCTGCAACTGCAGCATTTTGGCCTGACTGCGGTTGGCACCCAGCCCGAACCAGCCGATCAACATCAGAAGGATTCCGTTGAGCCCCCAGCCCTGCCAGAGCAGGACACCGCCCAACAGGATCATCAGCATCGACAAAGCCCGGCCAGACGCCGAAGCCACCTGAATGCCCTTCTGCTGACTGCCACTGACCTGCCAGACCAAGGACTTGAGGATCAGCCCGCCATCGAGGGGCAGCCCGGGCAAGAGATTGAACAAGCCGAGCATCAGGTTGAGCAAACCCACCTGACTCAACAGCCGCGTGACCAAGGGCTGGGTGTCGGACAGCGCTGCAGCCCCCATGAGCATCCCAAAGGCCAGCAACAAGCTGACGATAGGACCAGCAGCCGCAATGCGCAGATTGCCGATGGCGGTGGGGCATTCCTTTTCCACCCGAGCGATGCCGCCCAGATGAAACAGGGTGATGCTCAACACCTTCACCCCTTCCCGCAGGGCCATCAGGGCATGGCCCAACTCATGCAGCAGCACGGAGCTGAACAACAGCAAGGTGGTCAGCAACCCCAGGCCCCAACTGACCGTTACCGAGGCCGTGGTCGCATAGCGAGATTGAAACAACGTGGTGAAGATCGCCACGGCAAACAACCAACTGGGCTGGAGCCGCAGGGGAATTCCGCCAATCTTGAGCACCTGCCAGCCCTCTCCCACCGCCAATCCCGTCGTGTGCCGCTATTGCGGACTGTCATCGACGATCCTAGGGAGAGCAATCGATGCAGCCCTTGCGTGATCCCCGCCCCACTCCAGACCTCAAGATCTGTGGGATCACCGACCTCGAGCAGGCCCACGCCATTGCACAGATGGGCGTGCGGGCGATTGGCGTGATCGGCGTTCCTGCTACCCCACGATTTGTTGAATCAGCCCAGCGCAGGGCCTTGTTCCAGATGCTGGAAGAGCAGCACCCCCAGCTACATCGCGTTTGGGTTGTGGCCAATCCTGACGATGCCGCCCTCGAGGAGGCGCTACACGGTGCAGGGCAGCCCTCCGTGGTGCAGCTGCACGGCGGCGAGTCAAACGAGGACTGCCAGAGCTTGAAACAGCGCTACCCCCTGCAGCAGTGGTGGAAAGCGTTGCGGGTGCGTGAACCCGAAGATCTCAAGCAGCTCGAGCAGTACGCGCCCCATGTGAATGCTCTGCTGCTTGATGCCTGGAGCGCCGATCAACTGGGAGGCACCGGGAACCGTATCCCTCTTGATTGGCTCGGTGAGACCGAGCTATCGGTGCCGTGGTGGCTGGCGGGGGGAGTGAGTGCGGAGTGGGTTCCGGAACTGCTCAGCCGCGTCACTCCTCAAGGGCTCGATGCCTCCAGTCGGCTGGAGGAACGGCCGGGATGGAAAAACCTCGACAAGGTTCAAGCCCTTGTCGAGGCCGTGAAGAGCAGTTGAGTCAGGGCTGATCAGGTGCTGAGCAGTGCTTCCTGCTGACGCACCAGCTCAAAGAACTCCTGCTTGAGGCTGGGGTCGTGGCGGAAATCGCCACGTACCACGGAGTTCACCATGCTGGTTTGGGGCTCTTTCACCCCACGCCACTTCATGCAGTAGTGCTGCGCCTTGATGATGATGCCGAGACCCTGGGGCTCACAGAGCTTCTCGATTTCGTCGGCGAGAATCATCACAGCTTCCTCCTGGATGTGAGGGCGAGAGAAGACCCAGTCGGCCACGCGGGTGAACTTGGAGAGGCCAATTACCCGGGCACCAGGCTTGATCCCGATCCAGCAGTTGCCCATGATCGGCACCAGGTGGTGAGAGCAGGCGGAGCGCACCGTGATCGGTCCAACGGTATAAATCTCATCCAGCTGTTTCACATTGGGGAAGCTGGCCACCTTGGGTTGCTGGTGGTAGCGCCCCTTGAACACTTCCTGCAGGTACATCTTGGCGACCCGCTCTGCCGTCTCATGGGTGTTGTGATCGTTATCGATATCGATCACCAGGCTGCGCAGCAGGTCGCGAACCTTATCTGCAACTTCAACCTGAAGCTGATCCAACTCACCGGGCTGAAGGTGATCAGCAATGTTGTCGTTGGCCAGGAAGGATGCACCCACCTCTCTCAAGCGTTCGCGAATGCGCGCTGAAACCTGAGGATTCAAGCTGCTATTGCCGTTGCCGTTGGCGACGCCATTGGAAACGAAAGGGACTGTGGAGGTCATGGTGTTCGTTTAGAAGGCGCCGGCGGCCGGCATAAGGGTGAGGTCTTCGATCAACTGGTTGCTGGGTTGCATCGCCAGATTCGCCAGTGTTTCTGCCGCCTGATCGACAGAAAGCATGGCACGACGATCGAAATCGCTTTGTACGGTTTCCGCGTCCCACAGTGGTGTGTTCACGGCCCCAAGAGTGAGCGTGCAGGCACGAATACCATGGCTCCGTTCCTCTTCCGCCAGGCAGCGAGTGAAGCTTGCCAAGGCAGCTTTACTGACGCAATACGCACCCCATTGAGGGAAGGCATTGCGAGCGGCATGGCTGCTGATGTTGATCACCAGGCCACCGTTCTCACGCATGGCGGGAACGACAACGGAACAAACCTGCATCACGCTGGTGATATTGAGCTGTAGCAGCCATTGCCAACGATCAAGCGGCATCGCTAGAAGATCGCCGGTGTAGGCAGCTCCCGCGTTGTTGATCAACACCGAAGGGGTCTCACCCTGTTGCAACAAGCCAGCCATCGCCGCAGCGATGCCGTCAGGTTGGGTTAGGTCGATGGCGGCAGTCGCCACAGAGACACCTTTGGAGCTGAGCTGAGCACCCAGCTGGTCCAATTGATCAGCGCTACGAGCGGTGAGCAGCAAGTCCCAGCCCTGGTGAGCCAGAAGCTCAGCAGTTCGGCGACCTATGCCTCGGCTCGCACCCGTGATTAGAGCCGTTGGCAAAAACCGTTAGCAAACCACAACACCTTAAGCCGGTTTCTCCACATCCTGTGACGTTTTCTCGAGGAAACGCCCCATAGCCCTGAATTTGGAGTAACGGGCCTCCCGCAGTTGCTGTTCTGAAAGGCTCAGCAGTTCATCGAGATGTCGCTCGATCGCCGTCCGGAGGATCTCTCCGGCTTCCAACGGTGCCCAGTTGTTGCCACCAGAGGGCTCCTCGAGCACCTCATCCACCACCCCAAGCTCCAGCAGGTCCTTACCGGTGATCCGCAAGGCTGCCGCCGCATCAGGCGCCTTGGCCGAATCGCGCCAAAGGATGGAGGCACAGGCCTCTGGGCTGGCTACTGTGTAGACGCTGTGCTCAAACATCAGCAAGCGATCGGCCACCCCGATGCCCAAGGCTCCGCCGGATCCGCCTTCACCGATCACGGTGGCGATCACCGGAACGCGCAATCGGAACATCTCGCGCAGGTTGACGGCGATCGCTTCTCCTTGGCCCTGCTCTTCAGCCTCGAGGCCGGCATAGGCACCGGGGGTGTCGATAAACGTGAGAATCGGCAGGCGGAAGCGATCGGCATGGTCCATCAACCGCATGGCTTTGCGGTAACCACCCGGAGCGGCCATCCCGAAATTGCGGGCGACATTTTCCTTGGTGTCGCGGCCTTTCTGATGGCCGATCAACATCACTGGGCGATTGCCCACCCATCCGACACCGCCGATCAAGGCCTGATCGTCATTACCGCGGCGATCACCGTGCAATTCGACCCAGTTGTCGCAGAACATCTGGATAAAATCCAGCGTGCTTGGACGCTGCGGGTGGCGGGCGACCTGACTCTTTTGAGCAGGCGTCAGCCCCTGAAAGATCTCCTGACGACGACGGGCAGCGAGGCTCTCCAGCTGCTGCAACTGCTGCGAGACATCCACTTCAGAATCCCGGGCCAGCTGGCGGATTTGCTCAATCTGCTGCTCCAGCTCGACGAGTGGTTTTTCGAACTCAAGCAGGGGACGACGGGGCATGGCTCTGGCTCTCCGGAGGTCAGGCGGCAGTGGCCTGCAGGTTGGGATGGAGGTTCAGGGTGCTGAACCCATGGCGGACCGATGCCGCACCGATGAAATCCATCTTTTCGAGGGTGATGTTGTTGCGCCCCCAGCTGAAGTTGGTGTGGCAGCGTTCAAACTCGAGCAGCATCGCTTCAGCGAAGCAGGCAAACATCTGGCGCTGCGGCCGCTCCATTTCTGCGAGGGCCATCATCGACCAGCCGATGTCACGACAGAACTCAACAATTCCACCCTTGAGAACGTGGATGCCACCACCAGCAACTTTGGAATCGAGATTCTTGGGGTAGCCCCCATCAATCATCAAGCAAGGCTTCTTTAAGCTGTTGTTGTCGATCTCAAGGGTGCGGGGCATGCTCGCCACCCAGACGACCACATCAGCCTCGGGCAAAGCCTGATCGAGCGACAGGATCCGTCCACCTTCCAGTTCTTGCTGAAGATCAAGCAGCGTCTGCTGCTGACGTGCCACCAGAAGAAGTTCACTGACCCCGGTGCGCGCCTGCAGCCAACGACAGACGGCGGAGCCAATGTCGCCGGTCGCTCCAACGACGGCCACCTTGGCTTTGCTGAGGTCGATACCGAGGGTGGGAGCGTTGTTTTCCACCTGACGGCAGATCACCCAGGCCGTGTGGGTGTTTCCGGTGGTGAACCGCTGCCAATCCAGGGTGGTGCTCCGCACCGTCTGGTGCTGGAGCAGGTTGAAATTCTCAAAAATGATCGAGGTGAAGCCACCCAGGGCAGTGATGTTGATGCCCTTCTTCTGGGCGAGTTCCATCGCGTTGAGAACCTTGCGCCGGGCCGTTTTGAAGCGGCTCAGCATCTCGGGCACGAAGCAAGAGTCGATGTAGGCCCCCTCGATGGTCGTGCCCACCGGACTGGTGACTTCCACATGCTCAACGAGCTGGGGTGGTGCGCTGCACCACACATCGAGATCACCGTCGGCGATGTGATCGAACCCGAGTTCCATAGCCTTACGGCGAGCGGCCTCAAAACTCGTTGAATGTCCGATCAGACCAAACATGTCTTACAGCTGACGTCTCAAAGAACACCTTGAGGAATCATGCTCCCACGGCAACCGGTATCGACGGCAACGTGCCTGTCGATAAACCGGCGTTGCATCAGCCCCTGAACCGGCTCAAATGGCAAGCGCTGCTGCCGCCATGCGGGCGATGTCGCGGG
Source organism: Parasynechococcus sp. (assembly GCF_042954245.1). GTDB lineage: Bacteria > Cyanobacteriota > Cyanobacteriia > PCC-6307 > Cyanobiaceae > Parasynechococcus. The sequence goes on along the minus strand of NZ_JBGKDP010000116.1, from coordinate 4,284 downwards.
AGGTGAAGCCGATTTCACCCAGAGCTTCCTGATAAGCGATCAGGAAGTCTTCGATCAGGTCTTCCTTCTCCATATGAAGGACGGCAGCATCAGCAGCAACGTCTTCCAACATCGAGCGGATCAGCGGAAGATTGGCTTTGTTGGCCTCGAACAGCTCGTCCTTGCTGGCCTCGAAGTTGGCCTTCAACCATTCCTGGCCGTAGTTGAGATGGGTGTACTCGTCCTTCACCACACCCTCAGTGATCTTGCGGGCGAAGGGATCAGCAACGGGGATATAGATGTGATAAGCCGAAATAGCGAATGCTTCGATCAACAGAGCCTGAATCAGCAGGCAGGTGACCACCTTGCCCTCCTTTAGAGCGGCTTGAAAGTTGCCGTGGAGCGGTTCGAAGAACTTCTTGGCGAAGGGCAGGTCGGCTTCAACTCCCAGGTTCCGACCGCAGGAGGTAAAGCCCTTCATGTGCTTCATCTCCATCCGTGCCAGACGCTTGAGCTCCTCGGCCTGCTCAGGGATGAGCGTTCCCAAAGAGAGGTAGTTGTCGTGCGCTTCCTGTTCGCCCTCGATCACGATGGCGTTGATCCGGCTGTAGGCGTCCTTATAGGCCGCGGTTGTGAAATCGGGCAGTGCGTCCTGGACCTCCAGCACGGGTGCTTCAAGTGCATTGAGGGTCGTCATAGGACGCTTTCCACCACGTTCAGTGAGACCGACAATAACCAGTGCCCCACGAGTTAGGGACACATGCGTCCAAGGTTCAGGACCTGGGGGAGCTTTGTGAGGGTTTGAGGAGAAGGCTTTGGGTGGGGGGCCATCGACTGGCCAAAAGGATCTGAAACCGTGCCTGCCAGTGACTTACCAGCCTTTCTTCCAAGCGATTGCCCAGATCGACCGATGCCTGGCGCGCATCTCCGATCACGCCCGTAGCACTGAGATCGTCGGTGAGCCAAGCGCAGGGGGCAGCCCCTTCAAGGCTCCACCCCTCCGGCGGCTCCTGGGCGGAGCCCGGTACTGGACGTCCATCCACCGGGCGGGCAGATCCAACCAGCTCTGGGGCCATCTGGAGCATCAAGCTGGTTTCGGCTTGGCCGGCATGAAGACCATGGGCCAATTCCTGCTCGAGCAACAGATCAGCCAACCCCTCCACGCCACTCCAGAGGAAGCAGGGCAGAACGGCCAACGATGGGCAGCGAGCGCGCAGCTGTCTGGCTGCCACCTGCAGCAAACCGATCTGGCCGCCATGGGCGTTGAACAGAACAAGGCGCTGCACCCCCATCGCCGCCAGCTGCGTGCCCACCTGATCGATCAGATCCAGAAGCAGAGGAGCCGAAAGGCTGAGGGTTCCGGGGAAGTTCTGATGCTCAGGCGAAAAACCGATGGCCTGACAAGGCAGTCGCCAAATCGGCAGAGCTGGCTCGAGCCCGCCCAACACTGAATCGAGGATGCCTTCAGCAAAAACGGCGTCCGTCGAAAGCGGCAGTTGGGGGCCGTGTTGCTCACAGGCTCCAAACGGCCAGATCACCGTGGCACCAGGTTGGCTGGCAGCACGGCTGGCCTCTGGCCACGTCAGCTGATCAAATCGCTTGCGGTGCTGGTCCATGGAGTTGCACAGGCATGGGGGTGCCGATCTCAGCCCAGCCTGTCAAAATGATCGATCGACAAGCTCAAGGTCCATGCCCGCAGCCGGCAGCCCGCAGCCCAACCGCCCCAAGGCACCCAAGCCGGCAGCGACGAAACCGCTGCAGGTGATGCAGATCAACCGCCGCGAGGAGCAGGAAAAGCTGGCTCGTGAAGCGGCTGAAGCACGGGCAGCAGCAGAGGCTGCGGCGGAAAAGGCACGCATCCTTGAGGAACGGGCGGGGCTCGCCACCCCTCCGCGACCGGTCCAGCAGGGACCCACCTCGTCTCCAGGAACGGATGACGATGCTCTGTTCGGCATGGAAGGCATGACCATGGCCGACCTGATGGGAGCGCCGGGTCAAAAGCCCAGGAAGGAGCAGCGCAATCAACCGCGCAGCGTGGACGACTTCGATTTCGATGAGGAAGCCTTCCTCGCCGCCTTGGACGAAAACGCACCGGTTGGCACCACCGGTGAGGTGATCAAAGGCACGGTGATCGGCATCGAAAGTGATGGCGTGTATGTGGATATCGGCGGTAAAGCCCCTGGCTACATGCCCAAGAGCGAAGCAGGCCTGGGCGTTGTGACCAACTTCCGAGAGCGTTTCCCGAAGGGCCTGGAGGTCGAAGTTCTGGTGACCCGTGAGCAGAACGCTGATGGGATGGTCACGGTCAGTTGTCGCGCCCTGGAGCTGCGCAAGAGCTGGGACCGGGTGAAGGAGCTGGAGAAACAGGGAAAAGTGGTTCAAGTCATCGTCAATGGCTTCAACCGCGGCGGTGTCACCTGCGATCTCGAAGGGCTGCGCGGCTTCATTCCCCGCTCTCAACTCCAAAACGGTGAAAACCACCAGGAACTCGTGGGCAAAACCCTGGGCGTGGCCTTCATCGAGGTGAATTCGGAGACGCGCAAGTTGGTGCTGTCCGAAAAACGAGCCGCCGTCGCCGAACGCTTCCAGGACTTGGAAGTGGGCCAATTGGTGGAGGGCCAGGTTGCTGCGGTGAAGCCCTACGGCCTGTTCATCGACCTCGGTGGCATCAGCGGACTGCTGCACCAATCAGCCATCACCAATGGCAGCCTGCGCTCGATTCGTGAGGTGTTCGATCAAGGCGACCGCGTGTCGGCCCTGATCACGGAACTGGACCCGGGACGCGGACGCATTGGTCTCAACACAGCCCTTCTCGAAGGGCCCCCCGGAGAGCTGCTGATCGAAAAAGACAAAGTGATGGCTGAAGCCGCCGATCGCGCCAGCCGCGCCCAGAGCATGCTGAAACAGCAGGAGCAATCCGCCAGATGAGCACTGCTGCCCTGACAGCCTCCGAAAACTGGGAACTCGATTTCTACTCCCGACCAATTCTTGAGGCCGATGGCCGCAAGCGTTGGGAACTGCTGATCACCTCCACTCCCGCCGCAACCGGCGATGCAGAGCCATTTCGCTTCGCCAAGGTGTGCCCCTCTGGTGAGGTGAATTCGCTTTGGTTGAGCCAAGCCCTGGCAGAAGCCAAGGAGGCATCCGCCAGCGGGGGCTGGGGTTCTCCCGTGCGTTTGCGCTGCTGGCGCAGTTCGATGCGCACCATGGTGCAGCGCGCCGCAGCCGAACAAGACCTTGAGGTGATTCCCAGTCGGCGCACTTTTGCCCTACTCGACTGGCTTCAGCAGCGAGAGAGGGAGGTGTACCCCGAGGAGGAGGGCTTCATGGCGGGACCATTGGCACCGCCACCAGCACCCGTTCCAACCCCACCGGTGCCTCTGCCGGAAGAAGTTCAGGGAGACGCCTGGAGCTGGGCCACCCTGTCGGTGAGCCTACTGCTGGAGGCTTCTGAGTGGCCGATGAGTTTCAGCGGGCTACTGCCGGTGCCCGATGGCATCGACCCCGAGGCCTCTGTGCCGGGTCTGCGCCTGTTCAGCCAGAGCCGCTCCCTCGCCATGGCGGGCTGGTTGGGGGGTCTGGAACCCGTGCGGATGATCGTTGAAGATCGCCAGCTGGTGCTGGAGGCTGGTCAGGACGACCGCTGGCTGGTGAGCGACCTGGAGCAAGGCGTCGCCACTGAAATCGCCGAAGCCCTGGCGACCTCGCAGCAGCAGGTGCGCGGCCTCCAATTCATCGCTATCCAGTCCAGCCCCGAAGAACAGACCTTCGGCGGCTTTTGGATGCTGCGGGACATCCCAATGGCCTGATTGCAGGGCTGATGAAAGACGGGCCGTTTGATCGACCAGATAGCCGCTTCAACACGTTGAAGGACTGGACCTGGATCGGTTGTTATGGGGGCTATTACCTCCAGAGCGAGCTTCTCCATGGGCAGGGTTTCGAGCACGGCTTCTTCACCCGGCTCTGGCACGGCCGTGATCCTGATGAACTGGCGGGGTACGTCAGCGCCGGCATCAGCGTCCACCGGCCCCAGCAGATCCACAGTGGAATCGTGCTGAACGGCAGCGACGCCCATCAGGATCCCTGGCCTGAGGCTGATGGTCTGGTGAGTGATCGCGGGGGTCAGAGCCTCTGGGTGTGCGGCGCCGACTGCACGCCGGTTCTGATCGCGGATCCCGGCACCGGGCATGCCGCGGCCTGTCATGCCGGTTGGCGTGGGTTGGCGGCTGGAATTCTGATCACGGCCCTGGATCGGTTGGTGCAGCGAGGTGCCCGGCGAGAGGATCTGGTCGTTGCCCTGGGTCC
>NZ_JBGKDP010000115.1:0-3035 GCF_042954245.1 Parasynechococcus sp. | reverse complement strand
AACAGCCAGCCCATGGGCTGCCAACGGCGACCGGCTGCCGCCACTGGCGCGAGCAGGGGGCTTTGGCCGGTGCTGCGCCCCAGAACCATTTCAGCCACTAGCACCGGTAGGCAGACCAACAGCACAATCACCACATAGAGCAGCAGGAAGGCGCCACCACCTCCCTGGGAGGCGCGGTAGGCAAAGCCCCAGAGATTGCCCAGACCCACGGCACTACCTGCAGCCGCCAGGACAAAACCCAATCCCGATCGCCACTGTTCCTTCGCCATGCGCTCTCCACAAGCTGTCCGCCAGCTTGCCAGCGTTCAACGGTCCTGGTGGGAGACTTGTCTCAACTTCCGGAACAGCATGAAAGCCATCAGCGTGCTGGGATCCACCGGTTCAATCGGTACCCAGACCCTTCAGATCGCTGAAGAGTTTCCGGATCAGTTCCGCGTTGTGGCCCTGACGGCCGGCCGCAACCTCAAGCTTTTGGTGGACCAAGTTCAGAGGCATCGTCCCGAGGTGGTGGCCCTGGCGGATGCCGATCTCCTGCACGACTTGCAGGAGCACCTCAAAGAGGCGGGCGTCTCAGGCGCCGATGCACCCCAGTTGGTGGGCGGCGCTGACGGCCTCAACGTTGCTGCGGCCTGGGACAGCACCGACCTGGTGGTGACAGGCATTGTTGGTTGTGCCGGCCTGTTGCCGACCCTGGCGGCGATCCGCGCCGGCAAAGACCTGGCCCTGGCCAACAAAGAGACGCTGATTGCGGCCGGCCCCGTGGTGCTGCCGGAGCTGAAGAAGAGCGGCAGCCGACTGCTGCCGGCGGATTCAGAACACTCAGCGATTTTCCAGTGCCTCCAGGGAACTCCCTGGGTTGAAAACACACACCTGTCCACCGGCGTGCCCACACCAGGGCTGCGCCGGATTCAGCTCACAGCCTCCGGCGGCGCCTTCCGCGACTGGACAGCCGCCGACCTTGAAAAGGCCACCGTGGCCGATGCCACCAGTCATCCCAACTGGAGCATGGGCCGCAAGATCACCGTGGATTCCGCCTCCTTAATGAACAAGGGGCTGGAGGTGATCGAAGCCCACTACCTGTTCGGCCTGGATTACGACCACATCGAGATCGTGATCCATCCCCAGAGCATCATCCATTCGATGATCGAGCTGGCGGATTCATCCGTGCTGGCCCAACTAGGTTGGCCCGACATGAAGCTGCCCATCCTCTACTGCCTCAGCTGGCCATCACGCCTGGAGACGCCGTGGCGGCGACTGGATCTCACGGAAGTTGGTCAGCTCAGCTTCCGGGCCCCCGATCCCGCCAAGTACCCCTGCATGGAGCTGGCCTACACCGCTGGACGCGCCGGCGGCACCATGCCTGCGGTGATGAATGCTGCCAACGAAGAAGCCGTAGCGCAGTTCCTCGAGGAGAAAATTCACTTCCTCGACATCCCCACTGTGATCGAGGCCGCCTGCGAGTGTCATAAAGCCGATCTGATGGCCCAGCCCCAGCTGGACGACGTGCTGCGGGTGGATCAGTGGGCGCGAACCGCCGTACGAGAACAGGTGAACCGCGGTGTGACCCGTTTGTCCATGGGAGTGCTCGCCGCTTAGGCATGCAACGAGTCAGCCATCACCTCCTGCTCTGCGCAACCGCCAGCAAATCCAAATGCTGCGATTCTGCGCTTGGGGCACAAACCTGGAATGAACTCAAGAGCGTTGTTCGTGAACTGAATCTCGAAAACACGGAACGCCTGGAGGGGATTGTTCTGCGCAGCAAAGCAGATTGCCTCAGGGTGTGCGAACGAGGGCCGATTCTTTTGGTCTGGCCAGATGGGGTTTGGTACGCTGATGTTTCGCCCGACCGCGTCAAAAGAATCGTTGAAAAACATATCATTGGCCAACAACCTGTTGAAGAATGGATTGTAAAAAGAACACCATTCGAGAAAAACAATGATCTCCCGGCAGGCAAGATTTAATCCCCAACAAACCCAGCAACGCATCACCGGAAGCCTCAATCCACGCCTTAGGAAGGGAACTTCGAGCAAAAGCATTTGAAATTCAGGCTGAATTACAAATACCGAAATCAAAGCAATTGTCTTTAGGCCTTGCAGCACCACGGCTTCCACAGGCCGCTGCCCAAGCAATTATGATGAGATCCTTAAGCACCGACCGTTGAGCGCTGGTCTTGAGGCTTCCATTTGGCATTTGCAACAGCGATCCGACCAGCAAATCCAGCCCCTGAAGACAGCGCCGAATCAATCTCCTATCCCAGCAAAGCTGAGCTGCTCAGCGCCTTGCCAGCAGAGCTCTCCAAGCTGAGCTCGGCGAAATCATGGTCGAGCCTGACCATGTCTATTGGCCTTTCGCTTCTGGCCGTCGGCATTGGAACCCGACTTCCGCTCTCTGCAGCCGCCCCCCTCTGGCTTCTCTACGGCGTGATCACCGGCACCATCATGTGGGCTGCTGGGTGATCGCCCATGAATGCGGACATCACGCCTTCCACCCCAACCGACGGATTGAAGGCGTCGTGGGCTTTGTGCTGCACAGCATTTTGCTTGTGCCGTATTACAGCTGGGCCCATAGCCATGCGGTGCACCACGCCCATTGCAATCACCTGGAATAGGGAGAAACCCATGTTCCGCCGCGGGCAACATCGCCAATGGGACGAACCACTGAACAGCTCCAGCAGACATTGAACCCCACCATCTTCGGGATCATTTCTCTCTTCAATCACCTCGTGATTGGCTGGCAGCTCTATCTCTTTCTGGGCGTCACTGGCGGCGAAGGCTGCGACTCTACCACCTCTCATTTTTGGAATCGCAGGCGTAATTTCAATGGTAAACGCCGTCTTTTCCCTCATCCCTTCGGCAAATGGATGGTACTCGCCAACCTGGGATTGCTCGCCATGGTTGTCTTGTTGATCATCGCCTCAGTGCAGTTTTCCCTGCTCCGAGTGCTGTGCGTCTACGGCCTGCCTTACCTGGTGATCAACATGTTGCTGACGACCTACACCTGGCTGCAACACACCAACCCCGATATCCTTCACTTCT
>NZ_JBGKDP010000114.1:0-12220 GCF_042954245.1 Parasynechococcus sp. | reverse complement strand
GGTGTTGATCGGACTGATCATCGACTTCGGCTTGATCGGTAATGGCCGCGGTGCAGTTCGTCGTTGAAGGTCATCTCCGTGGATAACTGCGCCATCTGTCAGCTGCATCTCGACCCCACAGCGCGAGAGCGTTATGAGATTCAGCCTTCTAAACTCTGGATCTTGCGCCATCATCCCGACCCAGCACCCCTCCCTGGTTGGCTTCTGTTGGATTCACTGAGGCACTTTTCCGGCTCCGTGGATTTCACGGTGGTCGAGGCCTCTGGTTGGGGGGCACTGTCCGCTATGTTGATGACCTAGTGAAACAGATCACCGGGTGCGAGCGCGTGTATACGATTGCCTTTGGTGAGGAGGCCTAACGTCTTCATCTCACCCGCGCCATTTGGATGAACCGGCCTCCAGGGCCTGGGCGGTTGTCGATTTATACTGGGCGATGGATCGTGGAGATCGATCCGCTGCTGTGGCCTCGACGGTTCACGCTGTCGAGCGTTGATCAGCGCTCAGGGTTGAAGCGTTTGCGCGTCTTGGTGCTGTTAGCGCCTTGCTTGAGGTTGCCCAAGGGCCAGCCGAGGTGCATGAGATGGCTCACCGTGTTCGGCGATGCGGTGAAGCAGTTCTCGCTGTAGCTGCTGGCAATTCCGATCTCTTTGAGGGTGAGCAGCAGCAACCTCTGTTCCCGGCGCGTACCCCTCCGGCTCGCAATCAGCACGAAATCGCGTTCACGAAGCTGCTCGTTGATGGCATCGATGTTGCTGGAATATCCAAGGGAGAGGGTCTGATCAATGGCGCGATAGGCGGTATAGATCCTTCCTTCAGGGTTGTTCTCAAGGGTTTGAATCCGTTCACTCAGGGCAATCACGGTGTCCATCACTGGTGCCTGAAGCGCTTGTTCGATCTGTTCAAGCTGCACGATCACAACTCTCCCACGGCCAGACGTTCATCACAGGCACCCTCGTAGGCGCGGATGGCTGCGTTGGGTATGGAGCCATTGCTCTTGAGTTGGCGCACCGATAGCTCCACGCACTGGAGTACAATGCTAGTGAGCTCATGGCCTTCGCACAGGGCCCAGCTGCGAAGCAGCACATGAAGGCTCGGCGGAACGGAGACCGTGAGCTTGACCTGGGTCCCGCGGGTTAAGCTTTTGATCATGGCCCGTCTGCTGCCGGAGCATCTCTAAGGTAATCCAGCAGCTACCAGAAAGCAACTGCTGGGTTGCTTTCTGGTAGCTGCTGGAAGGGTGCTTGGCGGCGTTTCTGGGCCCAGCTGCGAGCTGGATCAGCGGGCTTTGTTGAAGGCCTATTGCGCTTCATTGAGTCGGAGCATGCAAGATGTGCTCCGTGATTTCGCATTGATGCAAATCTAGAAACAACGCTTTTGTTGCCGCCTTGTGTGTTCATTGATGGAAAAGACTGGGATCGAGCAAGACCCCAGGGTCATCAAGCCTTGTTTTGGTTATGCCTGTTATTACTGCCGCCATGCAGGAGCCTGCGCGGCTGGTGACACCGATCTGCTTTATATCCCCCGTCAAGAAATACGTGAACTGGTTGCTAAGGAAGCGGCCTATATCTTCGACTTCGACGGCAGCAGCATCGAGACACCGACCCAAGCGGGCTGATCGTGTTTCCACGCGCCAATAACCTCGTCTTTTGATGCATGGGTCTTCAATTCCAGAGTTCGACCTAGGTCGTCGAGACGGGAATCACTTCGAGTCTTGGGTGCAGTTTGTGGATGTCGAAAAATCCGAGCACAACCCCTTTAAAAATTTGGACGGTTCGGCTCATAATGGCTTCTCCAAGTTGCTAACCGGGCTTGGAAGCCGGACAGAGCGATGTCCGACGCGTTGGTGTTTGAGTCTTGCTTCGGCAGGGGGCAAATCCGTTTCTTTCTTAAGAAACGGATTTGCCCGTCCACGTATCGACGTGGTCGAATCGCTCCGGTGATGCATCACCGTCGGCCACACAACATTTTCTAATTCATTGGAAGACGAACGATTATCGTGATTGTCGTTCTAGGTTGTTCAAAACGGAGAGGGTGGGATTCGAACCCACGGTGCCCGGTAAAGACACGCTGGTTTTCAAGACCAGAGCCATAAACCACTCGACCACCTCTCCAGAGGGTGTCAGGTGCCCCGCAGGACACCCAATAACTGTATCTGGGCGTGATCCCAGCTCAGTTTTCCGGCTTGGCCAGAGGCAGCAGACACTTGTCGGAATCACAACCAGCGGGGCCGGCTTCCGTTAGCTCACCCTGGTCGTAACGCTGCAGTGCTTCGAAGAAATCACTGCTGACGCGACGCTTCACCACAGCGGATTGCAGCTCCTCATAGGTAGCTGCATCGATCGGCTCGAAGGGCAGACGGGGGAAGGTAGCATTGGCATCGAACCGGGCCAGCAGGGCTGCTGAGATGTAGCCCTCGCCCTTCTCCATAGCTTGATGCAGAGCATCGGCCAACGGTTCGATTTCGTGCTCACGGAATTCGATGGTGGCCGAGGTGTTGTGGGCGGTGTAGTGCCGCTGCACCTGCATGTAGAAATCGAATTGCGCCATAGCACTGAAGCCATTGATGTCGACGGCATCAGCACCAGGCAGGTTGGCCCAGCTCACCTCGGTGGGAATCTCCACCAGCCATTCGGTGCAACGGGGATCAAAGGGTTCATTCAGCAGACGGCCTTCCTCATCCTTATCGGATTGGGAGGGAACGATGCTGTAGCCGTAGTCCATGCAGGCCATGGCCACGGGGTCGTTCTTGCGGAAGGTGATCCGGCGGATGAAGCGTTGGGCTTTGGGGGGATGCCAACCGGGGGCAGCACCGGTGAGCAGGCTCTTGGTGCCTGCAGGTTGGACAGTTGTGCAGCGGTTGGGGCGACGCAGACCATGGCGGTCGCAATAGTCCCAGACCGTTTGATTGACGATCTCTTTCCACCGGCTCAGGTAAGCGGCTTCCTGCTCTTTGAAGCGCAGACCCTCCTTGGTTTCAGGCCGGCCGGCTTCCCACCAACGCAGCCAATCCGTGCCGAAGGCATGCACGAAGAAGTCGAACAAACCGGTGAAGCTGACGCCCACGATCGGATCCCACTCACGGCTCTGGCGGTAGCGCTCAATCTCGAAACGGTGGTTGAGCAAGCATGCAACCGACAGGGCACATGCACGGAAAGCATCGGCCTGGCCCTCCTCGTCACTGGGGTCGATCTGGTTGAGGTGCACCTCGGCCAGATTGCAGTGGAAGTCAGCACCCAGGATCTCGCCGCAGGGATTCAATCCGTAACGGCTGAGGCGGTGCTCCAGCTCGTTATCGCCGATGGGGCCATGGTTGTCGGATAACCAACGACCCGCTTCCTCTCGACCCTGGTCGCAGTAGATCGCAATGAATTCCGTGCGCAGTTCAGGGGTGGTGAGCAGATCGGCATTGGAGCGAGCGATCGCTTCGGGAGCGAACTGAATCGCACCTTCACCGGAGTGGAACTGCTTAGTCACCGCTGCGTGCACAATGTCCTTGCTGGGACGGGTGTGATAAACGCGGGTGTGGTTGGCCATCCGCAGCGCATCACGCTCGGGATCGATCCTCCAGTTGCCCTCCTCGTCTTGCTGCCAGAGGTTGTCTTTGGATGACGCAGCGGCCTGGTCGTCCGCGGCGAATTGGCGCATGCCGGCGCTGCGACGGATGTTTCCGGCCACGATCGTGACGGCGGCTTCGTCAATTAGCAGGCAGCACTCCACAGAAGTGAGCCGACGGCCCTGGGCCTTGTTCAGCAGCCGAGCAACGCGCCCGTAGAGATCCTTCAGCTTGACGGGGTTGGCCATGCCGCCGAAACCCTTCAGCGTTTCCCCGACGGGCCGCACATCGCTGAGGTCCACCTCGATCTGAATGGGACCGCCGTTGAACCGTGCATCGCTGCTGAGCTCGAGCATCAGCTGGTAGCTGTCCACCCAGCCACGGCGGGTATCGCCCACCTTGATGGTCACCTTGTTGCCATCAATGCTGTGAGTGCAGTCGTCCTGGCGCTCAGGCGCCGGAGTGACGCCGATTTCGCTGACGCTGAGGACTTCAAAGCTATTGCGCACCACCGGAAGCCGGTCGATCAGGTGCGGCTCGACGATGGCGCCGGTGCCGCAGCCCATCATCGCCAGGTCCATCATCAGACCGAAGGCCTGCCAATCCACCAGGTTAGTGGACGTGCAGTTGTAGGAGCCCGAGAAGTTTTCGGGCTGTTTGATCCAGCGGGTGCCACCGATCCAGAGCCAGCGTCCGGAGGGAAGGGCTTTTTTCTCAGCCTGCATGCGAGCCAGCAGGGCCACTTCCGCATCCTTGAGGTTGCCCAGCTGACGCAGGCCTTCCAGGTTTCGCGCACCCACTTGACTCCAGCTTTCACGGCCGCTGGGGGTTTTGCGGCTGTAGGTACGATAGAAGACCGGGTTGGCAGCAGGAGCGGTTGCGGGGAAGTTGTCGAACCCAGCGACAGCTCCCGCAGAGGTCTCCACACGATTTGAAGTGAGGGTCACGTGCGGTGCTGGGGCGAAGGACAAGTATCGAAACCCTAACGCTACAGATGGGGGTAGTAAGGCCTGTTTACCACCATCAACAGTGTCCCGTTCAAACTGAGCTCCAAATCGGCAGCATTAACGATGCAGCGGCGGCTGGAGCCTGAGTTGATGAACGGCGATGCACAGGTGCAGGCCTATGCCGCTGCCGACTTCAGCTCCGGAGATCAAGCCACCATCGAGGCGATCCAGCAGCTCCTCTTCTCTACATCACCTTTGCCATCCGATCCACTGGTGGTGGACCTGGGTTGTGGCCCGGGAAACATCACCCTTCGGCTGGCCGGACTCTTCCCCAAGTCTCGAATCATCGGCATTGACGGTGCCGAATCGATGCTGGCTGTGGCCCGGGAGCGAGCGCAGCAGCAGCAGGAGATGTCATTCCTCTGTCAGAACCTTCAGGAAGTTCTTCGAGGTCCTCTGCTTGGGCAGGCCGATCTGATCGTCAGCAACAGCCTTTTGCATCACCTGCACCAACCCGATCTGCTCTGGACGGTCACCAGAGGCTTGGCAGCACCGGGGTGTCGCGCCTTGCATCGGGATCTGCGGCGTCCGTCCTCCGACGCCGAGATTCAACAGCTGCTGCTCAAACACCTGCCATCGGCGCCAGAAGTGTTGCAGCACGACTTCGCTGCCTCGTTGGCGGCGGCCTTTGAACCTCAGGAGGTGACTGCAGAGCTCCACAGACTTGGTCTCAACCAGTTGACGGTGTCGGCGGAGGACGACCGTTATCTGGTGGTGTCAGGCTTGGTGAAGTCCTGAAATCCGATGAGCGGCAGTCAAGCGACCACTGATGGTGATCTGGCCCAGGTTTTGGCCTCGGCGGTGGATCGCCGTCGCAACTTTGCGATCATTTCTCACCCCGACGCGGGAAAAACGACACTCACCGAGAAGTTGCTGCTCTACGGGGGTGCCATTCAGCAGGCCGGTGCGGTGAAAGCCCGGGGTGAGCAGCGCAAGGTGACCTCCGACTGGATGGAGCTTGAAAAGCAGCGGGGGATTTCGATCACCTCAACGGTGCTGCAGTTCGATTACGACGCCACCACGATCAATCTCTTGGACACGCCAGGTCACCAGGATTTTTCCGAAGACACCTATCGAACGCTGGCAGCTGCGGACAACGCCGTGATGCTGGAGGACTCCGCCAAGGGTTTGGAGCCTCAGACCCGGAAGCTGTTCGAGGTCTGCCGCATGCGCCAGATCCCGATTTTCACCTTCATCAACAAGATGGACCGCCCGGGGCGAGAACCGCTCACCCTGCTCGATGAAATCGAGTCGGAGCTCGGCCTCACCCCCTGGGCTGTGAACTGGCCGATTGGCAGTGGAGAGCAATTCCGTGGCGTGATCGACCGCAGCAGCAAAGAGGTGGTTCTGTTCAGCCGTGCTGAACGCGGCAAGCAGGCCAGTGAGCAACGCCTCTCCCTGGACGACCCTGCCCTGCGCGAGTTGGTGGAAGAGGAACTCCTGGATCTGGCCGTTGAAGAAATGGAGTTTCTGGAGGCGGCTGGCGCCGAGCTGGATATCGAGATGGTCCATGCCGGTGAGCTCACCCCGGTGTTCTTCGGCTCAGCCATGACCAACTTCGGGGTCCGTCCGTTCCTCGATGCCTTCCTTGAGATGGCGCAACGACCGATCGCCCGATCCAGCAGCGAAGGTCTGGTGGACCCGTTGCGTGAAGGGTTCAGCGGCTTCGTGTTCAAGCTTCAGGCCAACATGGACCCCAGGCACCGCGACCGGGTGGCCTTCGTCCGCGTCTGCAGCGGCCGTTTCGAAAAAGACATGACGGTGAAGCATGCCCGCACCGGCAAAGCGATCCGTCTCTCACGTCCTCAAAAGCTGTTCGGTCAGGACCGAGCCGTGGTGGAAGACGCCTATCCGGGTGATGTGATCGGTCTCAATAATCCCGGCATGTTTTCCATTGGCGACACTCTTTATGTGGGTTCGAAAGTGGAATACGAAGGCATTCCCTGCTTTAGCCCGGAGATTTTCAGTTGGCTGCACAACCCCAACCCTTCAGCCTTCAAAAACTTCCGAAAAGGGGTGAATGAGCTGCGGGAAGAGGGGGCTGTACAGATCCTCTACGACACCGATGAGAGCAAGCGGGATCCAATTCTGGCGGCCGTTGGACAACTCCAACTTGAGGTGGTGCAGCACCGGCTTGAAAATGAATACGGCGTTGAAACCCGCCTTGAGCCTATGGGTTTTCATGTTGCCCGTTGGATCAGCGGTGGCTGGGCCGAACTTGAGAAGGTCGGGCGGATCTTCAATTGCAAGACCGTGCGTGATGCCTGGAATCGGCCTGTGCTGCTGTTCAAAAATGAGTGGAATCACAATCAGCTCCTGGAAGACCACCCCGAGCTTGAACTCAGCAGTGTTGCCCCGGTGGTGAGTGGAGTTGAGCCGATCAGTCTTTGAGCAGGGCGGATCTCTTCATCCACACCTCTTCGGCTCTCTCGCCAGAATCGTGCCGCGCCTCCAACTTCCGTGAGTACGTTCTGGCTGTTGAGGAACAACGCTGACGGCGGTACCGAATATGTGTGTTTTCGTGGTGATGACGAATCAGTGGAAATGCTGGAGGGCTATCACCTTCCTCCGCAGATGCCGTTGATCAAACGTCGCTCTTGGATGAACCGGGTGGATGCCCTCAGCTGCCGTAGCCGGCTTGAGCGGAGCGAAGGTTTTCGTCACGGTGCGCCCCTCTTCTGAACCGACCCCGATACGCTCATCAAACGAACCCGATCGACGCAATGGCAGCCCTGGGTGAATCTGGTCCCGATGCAAACGCGGATGATCCATTTGCCCGTCTCGGGCTGAGCCGTGATGCGGGCTTTGATCAGGTTCAGGCGGCCAAGGCACGATGTCTCGCCGAGGTTTCCGGTGATGATCAGGCCCGAGCGAAGGTTGAAGCGGCCTACGACGCCGTCTTGATGGCCCGCCTGCGTGACCGTCAACAGGGTCAGGTGAGTGCTGCTGCAGCGACGGCGTCGGAGCGGGAGGCAATGGCGGGATCGATGCCTTCTCCGCCTGCTCAGGCACCGATGGGCAATGTGTTGGCGAATCTCCGCAACAGGCTGCCCGATCCGTCCCAATCCCTCTCCGGTCTCAAGCCCAACTGGGCCCTGGTGGACGGGCAGGGGCGTTCCGCGCGCATCATTGCCGGGATCATCGGCGTTACTCTGTTGCTGATCTCGGCCGGCAGCATTCAGTTGGTGCTGGCTTTGGCAACAATCGGCGTTTTTCTGAGTCAGGTTCGCCGTGGTCGTCGTCCACTGGCATCCCTGGGCTGGACGTTGCTGGTGCTCAGTGCGGGCTTGGTGGCGGGCTCATTGCTGAATCTGGCGCTTTCCCCCACTGCTGTTGAGCAGCTGGCTCTCAGTCCTTTGCAGATCCAAGCCTTACCTGCCGCTCTGGTGCTCTGGGCTGCAGCTCTGTTCCTGGCGTGAACTTCAGGCCGCCCACGATAGGCTCTCAATGAGGTCCTGCAGCTCCGCAGCACTCAAGTCATAGCGGTTGTTGCAGAAGTGGCAGGTCAGTTCCGCACCACCATCTTTGTCATGCATGTCAGTGAGTTCGTCCCTGCCCAGCAGTAGCAGGGCTGCCTTGCTGCGTTCACGGCTGCAAGGACAGAAAAAACGAAGCTCCTGACTGGCCTCGGCGTCGTCGAGGGGTTTGGGATCAAGGTCGGGGAAGACGTCCCGAAGCAGATCTTCCAGCTGGTCTCCACTTGCAGCCAGCCGCTGACTGAATCCAGTGATCTCGCGGCAACGCTGTTCAATCAGCTCCACCAGGGCGGGCTCTTCCGCCGCTTTGGGAAGGATTTGAACCAATAGGCCACCGCTGGCGTGGATGCCGGCGCTGTTCACCTGCTCCCCCACAAACACAGCTGAAGGGGTTTGTTCGGAGTGGAGCAGATAGGAGGCAACGTCCTCACCAATGCCTCCGCTGACGAGCTCAACGGTGCTGTTGAAGGGCTCGCCTTTGCCGTCGTCACGCATCACGTGGAGGTAACCGGTGCCGGCGGCCTCCTTGAAGTTGAAGCTGAAATGCCCAGCTTCATCCTGAATCGGATCGAGTTCGAGGGCCGGCTCGCCGACGTAGCCACGAACGGTTCCATTGCGACCTGCATCCACCATCAAACCCTTGATCGGTCCGTCGGAGCCGAGGCGCAGATTCACCCGGCCGTGGCGCACCTTCATCGAACTGGCGAGCATCAGTCCCGCCGCCATGGCCCGTCCGAGCATCACGCTGGTCAGGAATGAAAGCCCATGGCGCTCCCTCGCCTCACACACAATGTTAGTTGTCGATACCGCCACCAACCGGATGCCGCCTGCAGCGGCTGTTGCGCGAACCATCCGGTCGGCCATGTCCCCTCGGAAGCTCAGGGCAATGTAGTCATCGATTCGAGCCGCCCGCTTTGCAAACGCAGGCGATCGCAGTCCCAGTCCTGAAACAGTTCGGGTTCATGAGTGACCACGATCAACACCTGTTCATGGGCCAGGCCGGCGAGCAGATCCAGCACGTCGCGTCGCACCGACCAATCCAACCCTGCGGTGGGTTCATCCAGGAGGAGCACTTCAGCCCCGCGGAGCATTTGCACCGCTAGGGCAAGCCGCCGTTGCTGCCCGCCGCTCAGCCGTTCTGGCGCCGTTGTGGAGGCGATGTTGTTGAGGCCAACACGTTCGAGCACGCTCTGTTCGCGCTCATGACCGAGCCGCCGATGGCCCAGCCGCAGTTCCTGAGCCACGCTCAGCCCGAGAAAATGGCGCTCGGGAAACTGGAAGACGATGCCGCAAAGCCAGCGCAGCTGCCGTCGTTTCATCACGCTGCCATTCCAGCGGATGCTGCCGGATATGGCTGACGCCAAACCGCTGATGATTTCCAGCAGCGATGTCTTTCCGGATCCACTGGCGCCAGCGATTAGCAGCTGCCGTCCCTTCTGCGCGTGAAAACCAACGCCGTCGAGGATGGGGGCACCAGCCGTCGCAGGTGCATAGGTGATTCCTGAGAGATCGAGCATGCGATCAGCTTGAACGATGATGAAGGTGTCGCGATGGCCCTATGGACATTCGTTTTCGTGAAATCGATCCCTTCAATTGCTGGTTATGGATCCGTTTCTCGGAACCTCCCAGCCAAGGAGAGCGGAATTACGTGGATGGTGTGTTCGACAGCTGGTACGTGATCGGGCGTTTGGGCGGCTTTAACGCAGAAAACCTGCAGGTTCATGATGCAGGCTCCGATCTCAGTTGGATGGCCTACGACGACGATGGGGCGGAGTCGGCGATGCCCGCCCTGATGCACAACATGGGGCAGCTCGAATACCAGAACGATTGGGGACGGTGCTGGGTGGATCTCGGTACGTCGGATGGTGTCGCCATCGATGTCTTGATCAATGCCCTGCGTCAACTGGATTCCGACGTGGTTCAGATCGAAGAGCTGGTCGTCGGTGGGGTCAATGAAAATTGGCCGGTTGAAGACCATCCCGACAGCGTTTTCCCTGCCGGTGGCTGAACGCCGGCGTTTGCTCCTGTCGCCGGATCGCCTGGAGCAGGGTGGATCGGTTCTGCTCAACACCGGCGAGCAGCACTACCTGAGGAGGGTGTTGCGTTTGCGCTGTGGCGAGCAGGTGGATGTGATCGATGGTTGCGGCCGCCTCACGCTCGCAACCCTGGTGGAACCGCAGTTGCTTGCGCTTGACAGGTCAGCGCAAAAAAATGAACCCTTGGCACAACCTCAGCTGGGCCTGGCCGTGGCCTTGATGCGGCGGGGGATGGATGAGGTGGTCCGAATGGCCTGTGAGCTCGGTATTGATCGGATTCAGCCCCTGCGCTGCGATCGCTGTGTTCCCCAGGCCGACCATCGACCGGAGCGATGGGCGACAACTATTCGAGAGGCGGTGGAGCAGTGCGAGCGGTTGTGGATGCCGCAGCTGCATCAGGTGAACGGTTTATCCGAATGGATCGGGGAGTTGGAGGGTCTTCGTCTGGTGGGGGTCACCCGCGAGACGGCAGCTCCATCATTGGATCAATGTTTGCGCCAACAGGGCGATCCCCTTCAGCCCACTTGGTTGGTGATCGGTCCTGAGGGGGGATGGACCTCAGCAGAGCAGAGCCTCTTTGCCGAAGCAGGGATTCGGCCTGTGCGGATGGGGGCAACCATCCTGCGCAGTTCAACAGCTGCAGTGGCAGGCGCGGTTGAACTGGTGCGTTGGCGCGATGGGCTGATCAGCTCTTGAACAGATCCTGAGCGATGCCCCGGAAGGATTTCAGAGCTGCTCCAGGCCGACGGCTGCGCTGGCGCAGTCCGCCACCAGGCATCAGGTTGCTGGGTGCAAAGGTGGAATAAGTCAAGGCCGGGCGGGCTGCCTCTGCTGCAGCCAGTTCAGCGGCGATGGCTTCTGCAGTGGTGAGTGAGGCTGCGGGCTGAGAGCTGGATTCAGCTTTGGCTTCGGCAACGGTCTCTGTGACTGAAGGCTCGGCAACCACTGAGGGCTGGGAGGCTGTGACGACAGCTTCCTCGGCCGGCGCTTCTTCTTCAGATTCAGGGGCTTCTTGTTGAGGCAGCTCGAGGGTGGCCGGAGCGGCGACGTCATCCAGGGTGAGGAAAAAGCCCTTGTTGCTGTTGAACACCATCCGGTCGACCAGAGAACGAACGCACCCGATTCTCCCTCTGCGGTGGCCGCAGGCAGGAGATGCTTAGGGCACTGCAACACGGTGTGATGTCCGCACTTTGGATTCAGGCCCTGGTGGTGAACACGGTTTTGATTTCCCTGGCGCAGCGGACAACCGTGCTCACCCGCAGTGGTTGGGTCCATGCGGCTGCGTTGGGCACGATCCTTTGGGGTTGTCTGGGTTGGTCGGGCTGGTTGGCCGTGGTCGCCTACCTCTGCCTGGGAAGTCTGGTCACCAAGATCGGCTTTCAGAACAAGCAAAGCCGGGGTCTTGCCGAAGCCCGCGGTGGTCAGCGCGGCCCAGAAAACGTCTGGGGTTCCGCTGCTGTTGGGGCCTTCCTGGCACTGCTCATCGGTGCCGGTGTCGAGCCCCATGAACTGTTGTTGGTTGGCTTTGCTGCAAGTTTCGCCGCCAAGTTGGCCGACACCTTCGGCAGTGAGATCGGCAAGCGTTTCGGTCGCACCACGGTGTTGATCACCAGCCTTCGTGGGGTCCCACCAGGCACCGAGGGGGCCATCAGCCTTGAGGGAACCCTGGCCAGTGCCGCCGGCAGCATCGCGATGACTCTGGTGATGCTGGCCCTGCAGCTGGTTCCCTCATGGCCTATGGCGAGGCTGGTAATGTTGGTTGGTCTGGTGGCAACCCTCGGCGAAAGTCTGCTCGGTACTTTGGTGCAGGATCGCGTAGCCTGGTTGGGCAATGAGCTGGTCAATGCTTTCCAAACCCTGTTTGCCGCAGTTTTGGCGATGCTACTGATGGCGATCTGATCAGTTACTTTGGATTGGTATCAACAGCATCGCGGCGGGCCCATTTCCACAGTAGGTGAAGGCCCTCATTGAGATGAAGGCGCAGGGATGAGCGGCTGCAATTCAAAGCCTGAGCCAGTTCCTTGAGGCTCTAGCCCTCGATCAAAGTGGGCTAGCAGCACCGTGCCGGCCATGCCCTCCACCTGGTGCAGCACGCTCTTCAGCCAGTCCAGGTGTTCATAGAAGCTTGTTGGCTCCCCATGGCTGGCA
>NZ_JBGKDP010000113.1:0-3309 GCF_042954245.1 Parasynechococcus sp. | reverse complement strand
CTCGGCCTGCTGCTGCTCCCCTCTTCGGTGTTGCTGGCCAGCCTGCTGTTTGTGCCTGTGTTGGTGCTGGGAAGTCGCCGTCGTGAACGGTCCTACTGGTGTGATCACTGGAACTGGCCGCTACTGGCGGTTGGCGGGCTCATGCTCCTTGGTTGTTTCAGCGCCATGCGAGCTGATCTGGCTTGGGCAGGTCTGGCCAACTGGCTGCCTTTCTTCTGGGGGTTCTGGGGGTTTCAGCCCTATGTGGCGGAGGCGGGGGCGCGTCGCCGTGCAGCGCTCTGGTTGGTGGCCGGCACGGTGCCAGTAGTGGTGACTGGCCTGGGCCAATTGTGGTGGGGTTGGCAGGGGCCCTGGCAGGTCCTTGGGGGCCTGGTGATTTGGTTCATGGCCCCTGGAGGCGAGCCGGAGGGCCGGCTGTCGGGCCTGTTCGATTACGCCAACATCGCTGCGGCCTGGTTGGCGCTGGTTTGGCCGTTGATGCTGGCGGCCCTGGTGCAACCCGGACTCGATCGCAGTCGTCGGAGTGTGGTTCTGATCCTGGCTGTCGCCTTGGTGTCGGCACTTGTGCTCACGGAGTCCCGCAACGGCTGGGGCGCGTTGGTGCTGGCGGTGCCCCTAGTCCTTGGGCCGGTGACTTGGCCCTGGTTGCTGCCCCTGCTGGCCCTTGGGTTGACCCCTGTTCTGTTGGCGGTGTTGCCAGGTGTCCCGGAGTTGCTCCAGGACCCTGCCCGGGCGTTGGTGCCCGAGTCGGTGTGGTCACGGCTCAGCGATAGCCGCTACGCGGGGGAGCGTGCTCTGGCCTCCACTCGTCTCAGTCAGTGGGGCGTAGCTTTGCAGTTGATCGCTGAACGGCCATGGCTGGGCTGGGGTGCTGCGGCTTTTTCCGTGCTGTATCCCTTGCGCACGGGCAAATGGCATGGTCATTCCCACAACCTGCCGTTGGAGCTGGCTGTCAGCAGTGGGGTACCGGCGGCGCTTGTGCTGGTGGGTCTGGTGCTGTTGTTGTTGATCGTCTCCTTGCGGTGCAGCCGCATGGGTTTGTTTGATCGCGCTTGGTGGGCTGCGGTGCTGGTGCTGGTCCTGCTCCATGGCACCGATATGCCTTTCTTTGACAGCCGCCTGAACATTGCCGGTTGGATCCTGCTGGCCGGACTGCGCAGTCGGATTCGGCAGACCGAGATGGCGGCGGTCAGCCCAGGCTGAGGGCCTGTTGGCGGTGTTCCTGCAGCTTCTCCTGACTCAAGGGGCCATCCAAATGCCCCCAGGGCAAGACCGTGTCAGAGGCCCAGTCGTCGTGCACCACGCTTTGCCAACTGGGGGGGAGCGGCAAGATAACGCTCGCGCTGCGGGCTTCAGGGAGTTCACCTGCTAAGGCGGCTCTGTAGGCCTTTTTCCAACCACCCAGGCTTTCTTGGGAGCCGCGCACCGCTGCGATCACGGGCGCCAGGCGTCGGTCGCTGCGAGAGAGCAGGGCCTGGATCACGCTCCAGCCATAGCTTTCCGGACGCAGATCAATGCCTTTGGGTTTGAGCCGTTTCGCCAGCAGTTTCAGGCGTTTTTCCGCCTCGGGGCGTACCCCCTGCCATTGGAAGGGGGTATGGGCCTTGGGTACGAAAGTGCTAACCCCCAGGGTGAAGCGCAGCCCAGGGGTGCCTTTCTTGAGGCTCAGTAGCAACGCTGCGGTGCTCTCCACATCGTCGTTGTCTTCGCAGGGAAGTCCCACCATTCCGTATAGCTTCAGGGCCTTCAGTCCGCCTTGCTTGGCATGGCGGGCGGCGGCTTCGATTTCCTCACCGCTGAGTTTTTTGTTCACCACGCGGCGCATGCGTTCGCTACCGCTCTCGATCGCGATGGTGAGGGATTTGCTGCCTCGCCCTGCCAACACAGCCGCCAACTCCGGAGTGACCGTTGCGGCCCGGACGGAACTGACGCTGACGCGTAGGTCATCGAAGCGGTCTTGGGCCAGCCACTGGAGTAGATCGCTGAACTGGGGGTGCTGGGTCACGGACGCCCCCAGCAAGCCGAGGCGTTTGGTGGCCTTCAGTCCTTTTTCCACGGCTGGAATCAGCCCGTCATCTAACGATGGTGTCCGGAACGGCAGGGTCAGATAGCTGGCCAGACAGAAGCGGCACAGTTCGGGGCAGCTGCGCACCACTTCCACCATGTGGATGTCGGGCCAGGCCGCTTCCGGGGTGATCACCGTCGAGTGGCTGAGGCTGTTGCCGCGCCAAGTCTGTTTGGCCACCCCTTCT
This sequence comes from Parasynechococcus sp., assembly GCF_042954245.1. Classification (GTDB taxonomy): domain Bacteria; phylum Cyanobacteriota; class Cyanobacteriia; order PCC-6307; family Cyanobiaceae; genus Parasynechococcus. The sequence continues at coordinate 1,057 of NZ_JBGKDP010000113.1, read as the reverse complement.
GGAAGAGTTGCATCCACCGGTGCCACCCCCAGCAGGGTTCCGTCCACTGCATAGCAGGGTGCGTGGAGCTCAGGTACGTAGATCCCCGGCACCCGGGCCAGATGCTGCAGTTGTTCGGCTCGGGGTTGGCCCTTCACGCTCTGGAGGGCATCGATAAAGGCAGGCAGCAGGTCTTCGCCATCGCCCAGCAGCACTACATCAAAAAATGGTGCAAGGGGCTCGGGATTGGCGGTGAGCACAGGTCCGCCACCAAACACGATTGGATGGTCGTCGGTGCGCGCGTGGCTCCAGATCGGGATTCGCTGCTGCTCCAGCAGATCGAGCAGGACTGGTCCGTCGAGTTCCCAGCTCAGAGAAAGCCCAAACAAGTCGCAGTGCCGGTGGGGTGGATCCCCCTGATCAGTGAACAGCCGGCGCACGTCAACATCAGACCGCATCGCCAGAGTGGACCAGACGATCTGATAGCCAAGGCTGGTGATGCCCACGGTGTAGGTGCTAGGGAAGGCCAGCACCGTGCGCAGGGCTCCCGGCTCCGGCGTCGCCGGATCAAATAGCAGCGTTTCCTGGTTCAGCTGGGCTCTCCTGTTGGGCCTGATGGCGGGGTTGGCGGCGTGAACGGACGTCTGTAGCGGTTGAGCTTCATCTCCATCCGATCTTCAGCGTCGAGTTCCATGCCCATCTGACGTTCGTAGATCGAGTGGGGGTGGAACATTCGGGCGATCACGAAGCTGGTAAGGCAGGCCACAAGGATCGGTTTGAGGATCAGCAGATCCTTGGTGAGGGCAAAGGCCAGGAACATCGCTGAGATCGGCGTGCGCGAACAGCCAGCAACGAAAGCGCCCATTCCAGCGAACACATAAGTGGTGGGCACATGGCCGGTGAGGGCCTCAACGCCACTGCCACCGGCTAGGCCAATGGCCCCTCCCAGCGTCAGCATCGGCATGAACAGCCCCCCTGGCGCCCCCGAGCCTGCCGCCAGACCGGTGCTGAAGAAGAGCACCACAAAGCTGGCGAGGGCCAGGCTGATGTCGGCCTTGCCGGCACCAATCAGGTGTTT
>NZ_JBGKDP010000112.1:0-7143 GCF_042954245.1 Parasynechococcus sp. | reverse complement strand
AACGGTGCTGGTGGAGCCCACTAGTGGTAACACCGGAATTGCCCTGGCCATGGTGGCGGCGGCCCGGGGGTACCGGCTGATTCTCACCCTGCCGGACACCATGAGCACTGAGCGTCGGGCGATGTTGCGTGCCTATGGCGCCGAGTTGCAGCTCACCGACGGTGCCCAGGGGATGAATGGGGCGATAGCCCTAGCTAAGGAGTTGGTGGCTGAGATTCCCAACGCCTATTTGCTTCAGCAGTTCGATAACCCCGCCAATCCGGCCGTGCATGAACGCACCACGGCTGAGGAGATATGGCGTGATACCAATGGCCAGATCGATGCCTTTGTGGCGGGGGTGGGCACCGGCGGCACCATTACCGGCTGTGCCCGTCTGTTGAAAGAGCGCCAGCCGCAGCTTCAGGTGATTGCCGTTGAGCCCGAGGCCAGTGCCATACTGTCCGGGAAGCTCCCTGGGGCCCATCGCATCCAGGGGATCGGGGCTGGTTTTGTACCTGCTGTGCTGGAGCTGGACCGGATTGATTCGATCCTCATGGTGAGTGATGATGAGGCGATGCAGGTGGGCCGGCGTTTGGCCCGGGAGGAAGGTCTGCTTTGCGGCATCAGCAGTGGAGCCGCCATGGCCGCAGCTCTCCGGGTGGGCCAAGATCCCGCCATGGTGGGCAAACGCCTGGTGGTGATGCTGGCTAGTTATGGCGAGCGTTACCTCTCCACCCCGATGTTCAGTGCTGCTTCGCAGCTTCCCCCCCGGAGGGATGGTCAGCTGTGAGCGATCCCTATGCCATGCTCGGTGTCAGCAGTACCGCCAGCAACGCTGAGATCAAGGCGGCCTACCGCCAGCTGGTGAAGCAGCACCATCCCGATGCCGGTGGCGACGATCAGCAAATGCTCGCTCTCAATGCCGCCTGGGAAGTTCTCGGGGATGCCGAGCGCCGTAAGGCCTTTGATCGCACGTGGCCCCAGCCGGGCCGGGCAGCATCGCCCACGGGTCTGCGCCGGGCCAGCCTTGCCCATGATCGTGCTGTAGCCGCGGATGATGCCCTGGTGGAGTGGCTGCAGCGGGTCTACGCCCCGATCGACCGCATGCTCGGTGAGGTGATTAATCCCTTCCCCAAGCAACTCAAGGCACTGTCGGCTGATCCCTACGACGACGAGCTGATGAAGGCGTTCTGCAGCTATCTCGAGGCGAGCGGACGCCGGATGGACAAGGTCAAGCAACTGTTCCAGTCGTTGCCCACGCCAGCTTCGGCCCGTGGTTTCGGTCTGAGTCTGTATCACTGCCTTTCGGAAGTGGAGGACGCTCTGGCCGAACTAGAGCGTTACACCATGGGTTATGTGGATGGATATCTCCACGACGGTCGCGAGATGCTGCGGGAGGTCAAGCGGCGACGCAAGCGGCTCCAAGATGAACGGCGTCGCTTGGAGATCGTGTGAAACAGCGCTGGCGTTTCTGGGCTTGGGTTGCCTTGACCTGGGTACTCTCCACCCTGGTGGATTTGTTGTAGTGGACGCTGCAGACCGGCCTTCCTGCCTGCGATCAAGCAGACTAACTCAATAGCGCCATGGGCTTACTGCCCGATGCTGCTTGGCGCATCTCCGCCGCCATTGCGTCAGTTCCGACGGCCGTCATGGCCGTGGAGGAGGCCTGGAGCCTGCCTCCAACCAAGAGCAAGCAGGATCAGGAGCAGGCTTCCAGCTGATCCATCCGCAGCCACACATCGGGCACCGGACGGTTCCAGCGCACCTGGCCGTAATCTCCTTTCACCACCAGCAGTTCGCCGGGGCCTTCGAAGATGTAATTGGGGGCCGTTGGATCGCTTGCTCCAGCCTCCAGGCTGGAGCTGTAAGCGGCCTTGTTCAGCTTCACCAAGGCCCCTTTGCGCAGCGCAGCAGGCTTGGCCTTGGCGGGGGCAGCGGCGTCGGATTCGGCCATGACAGGGGACGGTGATGGCACCAGGCTAAAACCCAATCGCCCATGAACCCCCTTAGCCTCCCAGCCGCACCACCCCCGCTTTCATGCATCTGCTGCTGTTTGGCTGCACAGGTTTTGTTGGCCGTGAGCTCCTGCCGCTCTTGCTTCAGGCCGGGCATCAGCTCACGGTGGTCAGCCGCCGCTTGGCCCGTGGCTATGACGCTGAACGGGCGGATGGGCGACTGACTTGGATGCAGTTCGACCCTGCCAGCAGCAGCACCTGGGCCGACGCCGGGTTGCTGGATGCTCTCAACCAGGCCGATGCGGTGGTCAACCTGGCGGGGGAACCGATTGCCGAGAAGCGTTGGACCCCGACCCACCGGCAGCTGCTTGAAACCAGCCGTCTGGAGACGACCTCTCAGGTGGTGAAAGCGATCGAGGCCTGTGCAACGCCACCGAAGGTGCTGGTGAATGCCTCGGCGATCGGCTTCTATGGATCCAGCCTGGACAAGCGTTTTCTCGAATCGAGTACCCCGGGAGACGACTTCCTTGCGAGCTTGTGTCAGCGCTGGGAAGCGGCGGCTGAGGCGGTGCCTTCTGCGGTTCGGCAGGTGACCTTGCGCATCGGCATCGTTCTGGCCGCCGACGGCGGCGCACTTGGAAAAATGCTTCCGGTGTTCCGCACAGGGTTTGGCGGTCCGATCGGCAGTGGTCGGCAGTGGATGAGTTGGATCCACCGCAGTGACCTCTGTGCCCTGATCCTTCAATCCCTCACGGACGAGAGCTGGAGTGGCGTGATCAATGCCGTGGCTCCCGAGCCCGTGTCAATGACAGCCTTCTGCAAGCAGCTGGGGCGCAGCATGGGCCGTCCCAGTTTGTTGCCGGTGCCAGCCCCTGTCCTGCAGTTGCTTCTGGGGGACGGCGCCAAGGTGGTGTTGGAGGGCCAGCAGGTTGCTTCGGAGCGGCTTGAAGCCCTGAACTTCAGCTTCCGCTACCCCGATCTGGCTTCAGCACTCGCCGCTGCCACCAGCTGAAGATGCCGCTCACCAGGGCCGCCATGATCAACAGGCTGATGGCTGGGGCGAACAGGGGTTGCCACAGCACCTGAACCTGGTCCATCAGCCAGTCATAGCCTTGGCCCTGTCGCACCACGGCAACGGCAAAGACCCCTGCGCCGATAAACACCAGCAACACATTCACCATCAGCAGGCGGTCGATCCAGCGTTTCCAGGCCGGTTCTGGCGGGGCACTCATGCAAGCAGTGCGCAAATGGCTGCCGCCATTTTCGGGCCTCCACCGGCTTCTCCGAGGCGCCTTTTGGCCTCCTCTAGGCACTGCTGTTGCAAGCCAGGATCCTGTCGCGCACGATCCAGCAGAGCCATGGCCAGCTCCGCTGTTCCCTCCAAAGCCTCACGGCTGCCACTATCCCCGTCGGCGCAGAATACCGTGGGGCCAAGCAAGCGCCGTTGGGCTTCAGCGAATGCCGCTGTGAATTGAGGCCCCTGGCCCGGTACCTGCAGCACCGGTTTGGCCAGGCCAACGGCCTGCTCGATGGCGGTACCTGCCATGCCGATCACCAGATCGCTGTGCTGCAGTACGGCACTGAAGCTCCCGCGGCGAACGTTGATCGCCCGGGCCCCCTCATGTTGCAGTAATCCGTTCTCCAAGTGCCAACCGTATCGTTCGCTGAGCCGCTGCAAGCTGTCGTCATCGAGGCTGGACACCAGGGCTAGATCCACGTTGCAGCGAACTGTGCTGGGCAGCAGCTCAATCAGCCGCAGCAGCAGCAGCAGGTTCTGTTCCAGTTCCGGTCGGCGGCTGCCGGGCAGCAGGCTGATGCGTGGTGTGCTGGTAGGCGGCGGGGGTGCCGCTGTGAGCACTGAATCCATGAAGGGATTGCCCAGGAAGGTTACCGGCCGTTGCAGTTGCCTGCTGAGGTCCTCGGCGGTGCGTTGATCGCGGCTGTACACCGCTCTGAACCGCGGGCTTTTCAACAGAGCGGCGCAGGGCCAGGGCAGGTGCAGCGTCCCTTCGTAGTGGCTGGAGTAGGCCACCAGGTAGGTCGCCACAGGGCGTTGGCTGAGCCATGCAGCGATCACAGGGATCACATCCCCCACCACCAGGATCAGATCAAAGCGACGCCGGTGCCGCATCAGATGCATCAGGCGTCGGAGCAGATACAGCACTTGCCCTTGGGCGATCTCGGTGAGGCGGCCGCGAAGGCTGGTGTAGCCAATGCCGCCGGTGCTGAATTCGTGGCTGCGCCCCAGCAGTGGCACCCCGGCTTGTTGATAGGCGCTGCCAAGTCCCACCAGCGGGAGCGCCTGCACGTTGTGGCCCTGCTGCTGAAGCTCCTGGGCCAGCAGGGTGCCGGAGAGGTCTTCGCCGTGGCCATTGCTCAGTAGCAGGATGCGTACCATCGCCAGGCTCCCCTTCACCACATCCAGGTGCTCGGATCCGGAATGTCGTTGGCGCGCCTGGCCAGTTGCAACCGTCGCGCTTCGCTGGCCAGGCGTTCCCGCCGCAATTGATCCGAACGATCCGCTGGAGGCCGCACGCGAACCTGGGATGGCAGGTGGGTGATGGTCCAGGTGGCTGTCATTCAGGGTCAGGCAGGCAGAGCGTCCGTTGTGATCAGAGTTCAAGCCAGGCTTTCACTTTTTCGAGGGCCTTCCAGCCGGGTTTGCGCTCGAGCCCGTCGGCGATTGAGGCCTTGAGTTCGCCGGACACCTCTGGGGCCAGGGTCATCACCTGCTGCACCACCTGGATGTGGTCGCGCACGCCCTTGGATTGGGTCTCCAGCAAGGCCAGGCTCAGATTGATCCTGGCCTGGGGGTCCTGGCCGTTGAGTCTCACGGCGAAACGTGCCGACCGCAGCGCCTCCTCCGGCTGGTCGCAAAGCAACTGTAGCCAGGCCAAGCAGGTCCAGCCCGCCGATTGGCGAGGAGCAGCTTCAACGATGCGGGCGAAATCAGGGAGAACCTCTTCGGCCGCGGTGCCAGCCTGATATCGGGCCATGGCCTGCTCAAACAGGCTGTCCTGGGAAGTCTCCATCAACAGGGAGAGGGAAGTGATTTCCCCTCAGATTCCCACGTGGCTTCGCTCATACGGCGAAGGAACTGCCGCAGCCACAGGTTTGGCTGGCGTTGGGGTTGGTAAAGTTGAAGCCACCACCGATCAGAGCAGTGCTGAAGTCAAGCTGCATTCCGTAAATGTAGAGCAGGCTTTTCGGATCACAGATCACCCGGAGGCTCTGACCATCGGCCGCCATGTACTCGTAGGTCTCGTCGTCGTCGAGGGTGTCTGAGGCGGGCACGAAATCCATTATGTAGCTCATGCCGCTGCAGCCCCCGGATCGCACCCCGACCCGCAGCACCTGGTTCTCACCTTGTTCGCCACACAGCTTCGCCAGCTGCTGCATCGCCGGTTCGGTGATCAGGATGCCCTTGCCGTCTTTGGCGGTGTGGGCCGGCACGGTGTCGGGGGTGGAAGTCATGGTCAACGCAGGCTCGTGCTCTCACTCTATGAACGCTCATACATAGAGTCGCCTTAGTTGACCAGATCTTGTGCGGGTCGCGATCGTTGGTTCCGGCCTCGCCGGCCTCTCCGCTGCAGTGGACCTCGTGGATGCGGGCCATGAGGTGAATCTCTACGAAGCCCGTCCCTTCATGGGCGGCAAGGTGGGCAGCTGGGTGGATGAGGGCGGTAACCACATCGAGATGGGGTTGCACGTCTTCTTTTTCAATTACGCCAATCTCTTTGCCCTGATGCGCAAGGTGGGAGCGTTCGAGAACCTTCTGCCGAAGCAGCACACGCACCTGTTCGTGAACAAGGGGGGTGATCTGCGGGAGCTGGATTTCCGCTTCCCCATCGGTGCACCCTTCAACGGCCTCAAGGCGTTCTTCACCACACCGCAGCTCAGCTGGATCGACAAGCTGCGCAATGCCCTGGCCTTGGGCACCAGTCCGATCGTGCGGGGTCTGGTGGATTACGAGGGGGCGATGCGCGCCATCCGAGCCCTCGACTCCGTCAGTTTCCAGGACTGGTTTGTGGGCCATGGCGGCAGCCCCGAAAGCATCCGGCGGATGTGGAATCCCATTGCCTATGCCCTGGGCTTCATCGACTGCGAGGCCATCTCCGCCCGCTGCATGCTCACCATCTTCATGATGTTTGCGGCCAAGACGGAAGCCTCCAAGCTCAATCTGCTGAAGGGATCACCCCACCGCTGGCTCACGGGTCCGATCCTCGACTACATCCAGCAGCGTGGTGGCAAGTTGCATCTGCGTCACCGGGTGAAGCAGGTGGACTACGGCGAGGGTGAATCCCCTGAGATCACAGGCCTGCAGCTGGGAACACCTGAAGGAGATATTCGTGTTGAGGCTGACGCCTACCTGGCCGCTTGTGATGTGCCCGGGATTCAGAAGCTGCTGCCCGAGGCCTGGAACCGTTACCCCCAGTTCAAGGCGATTCATCAGTTGGAGGCCGTACCCGTGGCCACCGTTCAGCTCCGCTACGACGGCTGGGTGACCGAGCTGGGTGATACCCAGGAAGCCCAGCGCCGGGATGTGGCGACACCCACGGGGCTCAACAACTTGCTGTACACGGCTGATGCTGATTTCAGCTGTTTTGCCGATCTGGCCCTGGCCAGCCCGGAGGATTACCGCAAGGCGGGAGAGGGCTCCCTGCTCCAATGCGTGCTCACCCCTGGTGATCCCTGGATTCCCAAGTCGGTGGACGAGATCGTGGCCCACACCGACCGCCAGGTGCGCGAGCTATTCCCCTCGGCCCACAACCTCAAGCTCACCTGGAGCAACGTGGTGAAACTGGCTCAGTCGTTGTACCGGGAAGCCCCGGGCATGGAGCCCTACCGCCCGGAGCAGCGCACGCCGATCCGTAATTTCTTCCTGGCCGGCAGCTACACCCGCCAGGACTACATCGATTCGATGGAGGGAGCCACGATGAGTGGTCATCTGGCGGCGGCGGCGATCCTCGATCAGCCGGTGAAGTTGGCCACCAACGCGGCGGTGGCCTGATGGGACGCTGGCTCGAACACACGGTCACCTCCGAGGTGCAGGCCCCGGTAGCCAAGGTCTGGGAGGTTTGGAGTGATCTCGAAGCGATGCCCCGTTGGATGCGCTGGATTGAGTCGGTCAAGCCCCTTGAGGATCCCGATCTCACCGATTGGACCTTGGCGGCTCAGGGCTTCCGCTTCAGCTGGAAAGCCCGGATCA
>NZ_JBGKDP010000111.1:0-3035 GCF_042954245.1 Parasynechococcus sp. | reverse complement strand
CGCATGCTCACCCCAGGGGGAGGCGGCATGGGACGTTGAGGGGGGAAGCCTTCTGGTGGTGTGATGAAGATGCGATCACAGGGTTGGTGGTTGGGAGTGCTGCTGGGCTGCAGCCTCATGGGGACTGCCCATGCCAAAAGCCTCGATCAGCAGGTATTCCAGTTGCAGCTGGTGATGGATCAGATCCGTTTGGCCCGCTCCATGGGGGATCACGTTGGCGTTTGCGTTGAATCGCGCCGGGCCAACAATCTGGTGCTCGATCTTCTTCCTGCCCTTCAACAGCAACGTCCGGGCCTCAATCACGCTGCCTTACAAGACAGGATCCTGTTGGGATTTGATCAGTGTTGATCACCTCTGTTGATCGCGCCTTTGATCGCTCTTTCGTGATCGGCTTTAAGCCCGTTTTTGAGAATCAGCATGACGACCCATTGTCGATCAGCACCTGCGGATTCAACCTGAATGCAGCAAAGCTGATGGCATGGGTTTGCTTCAAACGATCCAGGGACGGTTGCTTCAGTACGACCCACCGTCGCGGCAGTTGCAACAGGTCCATTTCGACGCAGCCCGACGCCTGGCCCAGGCTCAATTTCAGCTCGCTGATGCCGAATTAAGCCAACGCCTCTGGCAGGACGTGGCCGATCGTGATCTCGATGTTGATCGGATCCTGAATCTTCTCTATGGCTGCTGGTTCCAGGATGATCCCACGGCGCTGCGTGCTGCCGACGCTGAGTTTCAGGCGCGCCGCGAGCGGGAGTTGATCCCCGGGGTGTTCGAACACTGCTGAGGATTGTGGGCCGTGAGGATTGTTGTGCTGAACTGACGGATCTGCTGGTGGCGGCGTGCTGTTGATCCCAGAGATCCAGCCATGAACATCGTTGTCCTCAACCGTTCGGATTGGCTGGATGAACGGGATGTTCATCTTGCGGATCGGCGGGTGGAGATCACATCCATTCGGTGCTTCGGGCTGCGGTGGGCGACAGCATCCGGGTTGGTGAGCTGAATGGTGATCTGGCCCTGCCGAAGCCCAAGGTGCTGTGCCGTCTGTTCCGCACCCTGGCCGAATACGGGGTGGCCAACCTGCCTCTGATCAACAGTACCCGGGTGGAAAAGAGCTATTGGTAGTCGCCTTTGCTCGCACCCGAGAAGGTTCACGATGCGCTGCTTGCTGGGATGGAGCGCGCCAGCGACACGGTGATGCCCCGGGTGTATCAGCACAGGCGCTTTCGCCCCTTTGTTGAAGACAAGCTCAAGGATCTATGTGCCGGATGGCCCAGATGGGGGCCTCCCTGTCATCACCACGACACCCCTCCGGGGGCTGCCGTGGTGATGACAGGGACCGGAGAGCGGTTTTGTTCCTTTTGAACTGGAGTTGGCCCAGGCGGTGATCGCGCACCTTGAGCGTGGACACGGCCCTCACCAGCGCTCTGGCCCAGGGATGATGGTGATGCGTGTGTTGCTTCAACGGCGACGGCAATGAACGATTTGGCTGGCTTGCAAGCTCTTGTGGAGGACGTCGGGTCCGGCAACGTCATCGATGCCGAGCTGCTCGATGGGTGTCCGGTGGAAGCCCACGAACTTGATGAAATGGATGCGTCCCAGGCTGCGCAGGTCGCCGCCCATTGCTTCGGCCTGCTCTTCGATCACAAGGTGGAGCAACTCGAGGGAATCGAGGCGGATCTCGATGCAGGCCTGTGGACTGGCACCGTTGATGGCTTCGGATTTCAGATCAGCCGTGATGACCTCGGCGATCTGATGCTCGATTTCTCGAGCCAGCAGGCGTGACGGTTGATGAGCTGCGGAGTGACCTGACGGCCCGGCTTGGCGAGCAGGTCGAGCAGGTGTTCACCCGGGATGGAGCCCCTGTTGACGACATCACCGAGCTCTATCAGCCGTCTCCGGCTGGTTTTGGCGGCCAGCTGCGACTGAAACGGAGCGGCCGCCGCCTGGCCTGGGAGCTCTGGCTTGAAGACGGCGATCGCTGGGATTTTCACGCCACCGACCTTGCCGATACACCGTCACAGGTTGAATAAGCCTTGATCTGACGCGATGTTCAGGCGCCGGTAGGGTGGGGTGCTGGTTTCAGCGGGGAACAGCCGCTGGAGAAAACGGGGAAAGAGCAGTGAAAATCTGCCGCTGTCCCGCAGCTGTGAAACGTCGGCTCTCCGCCCACGTCAGTCAGAACGCCCGCCAGATCAAACCGACGAGGATCGACCTTTGAATTCTTTGCCACTGGCCCCGCGCAGGCTGCTGCAGATCGCCGGTCTTTCGCTTCTGGTGATTCTTCTGCTTGCTAGCCCTGCGTTCGCCCACCATCCCTTTGGCATGGGCGACAGCGCTGCTCTCACCCCACTGCAGGGATTGCTCAGTGGCATTGGTCATCCGCTGCTGGGCCCCGACCATCTGCTGTTTCTGCTGGCGATCGCCTTCATCGGCCTGCAACGTCCCCGCGCCTGGGTGATTCCTTTGCTGGCTGCTGGCCTGGGCGGGAGTGTTCTGTCACAGTTCATCCCCCTGCCGGATGCCGTGGCTCCCTGGGCTGAGGCACTGGTGTCCCTCAGCCTCGCGTTGGAGGGTTTGATGGCTCTCACCGTGGCCTCCACCAGTTGGTTGCTGCCTCTGGTGGCCCTGCACGGTTTTCTGCTAGGTAGCACCATCGTTGGAGCGGAACCCACCTCGCTGTTCACCTATTTCCTGGGCCTGCTGATCGGCCAAGGTGCACTGCTATTTGTGGTGACCAACTGGTCCAAGACCCTGCTGGAGCGCCTCGGCTCCCAGGGGCAACGGCTTGGTGCCGGCATCTGGATGGGCATCGGCATGGCCTTTGCCTGGGTGGCTCTGATCGACTGATCACGAGCACGTCGTTTCACAGCTTTTGACCCCAGAGAGCACCTCTGGGTTTTTTAATCTCTTCCCCCCATGAAGCTTTTCCAGCAACTGCTGGTGGCCCCTGCCGCCCTTGGCCTGATCGCCAGTGGCGCTAATGCCGCCGAGCTGAACATCAATGGCGTCTCTGACTATGCCTTTGATGCTGATCA
>NZ_JBGKDP010000110.1:0-6745 GCF_042954245.1 Parasynechococcus sp. | reverse complement strand
GAGCGTTCATCCCCGCACGTATCACGAAGCCTTCAGCTGTGATCTCCTGACCCGACCGGAGCAACGTCGCATCGGGCTTCCGGCCACGCGGCCTTTGGTGCAGCGCACCTGGCTCGCCGTGGGCGGCACCCTGTTGACGGCACGACTGGCTCTCGAGCGGGGCTTGGCCTCTCATCTGGCGGGCGGCACCCACCATGCCCACCCCGGCTTCGGGAGCGGTTTCTGCATCTTCAACGACTGTGCTGTCGCCGCACGGGTGTTGCTGGGAACAGAAGAGATGCGGCGAATTCTGATCGTGGATCTCGATGTGCACCAAGGGGATGGTTCGGCAGCGTGCTTTCAACACGACCCCAGGGTGACCACCCTTTCGGTGCACGCCGCCAGCAAATTCCCCTTACGCAAAGTGGAAGGGGATATCGACATCCCCCTCGCCGATGGCACCAGCGATGACAACTACCTGGCTGCCATTGCCGACCGGTTGCCTGATGCCTTGGACACCATCGCGCCGGATTTGGTGCTCTACAACGCGGGTGTCGATCCCCATCGCGATGATCGACTCGTGCTCGATGCCTGTCTGCGCCGCAGGATTCCAACCGCAACGGTGATCGGCGGCGGCTACAACGCCCTCGCTCCCCTCGTGCAGCAGCACGCACCACGATGGTGTGCTGCTGCCGAGCAGGCTCGCTTGTTCGACCTTCCATGACTGAGGGAATCTGTGAGGCCATCACTGAGGCCATGCCCCCCTGGAGACCTTTGCTGCGCGCGGCCATGCAGCAGGAGGGACGCTCCGTTGCCGCCCGCTGGGTGCAACTGGCCACAACAGGACGCGATGGCGCACCCCGGGTGCGAACCCTGGTGTTCCGCGGCTGGGTCGGTGCAGACCAGCTCGAACTGTTCAGCGATCAGCGCAGCGAGAAGGTGATGGAACTCGCCAACGATGGAGCCTCTGAACTGTGCTGGTTGTTCCCCAAAGCTCGCCAGCAGTACCGCCTACGGGGAAAGGTGAAGCTAATCACAGCCACCGAACAACCTGAGCTCTACCAGCCAGTGCTGGCAAAAGTTCTCCAATACAGGACGGGCCGTCTGGGGGTGGCCCAACCCGGTAGATCCGCTGGACCCCACGGCGGCGTTCCCCGATCAACTTCAACTGGCTGAAACTGCACCGCTGCCGGAGCATTTCGTGGTGCTGAGGCTGCAGGTGATCAGCGTCGAGCGGCTCAACCTCGGCCCCCATCTCCATCAACGCACGCGTTGGAGCGTGGACATGCTCTGGCAGGAGCAGTCGCTGAACCCATGATCACCACTAGCGATCAACGCGACCAACGGACGGACGGCCCGGTTCACTGGGCACCGTCACCACCGACAGCCGCTGCAGATCTCGGCAGTAATCAAAGCGGCAGAAGCCAACGCCCGTGCCGGAACAGACCGACAGGCTTTCGAGCGCAACAGATGCCCAGCGCCACTCCTCCGGCGTTGGCGTTTTTTCCGGGGCGGGACGCCAGCCATCGGCAATCAGGTGGCGATTCGCCTCAAGGATGGTCTGCTTGGCAATGAGCTGCAGCTCAGGTCTGGCGAAGGCAGACCCGCCCATCAACCAGGGCAGTAACAGCGACAAGACAACATGCCATGGAGGGGCTCATCCCTCTCTGCCCTAGCCATCGATCGAGGCGCTGACCACAGGGGTCAGCCTGCGGTGAGCTGAGCGAGGGGCTGAATGCTGAGGGCGATCACCACACTCACCACAACGCCAACGGCGGCTTTCCAGAGATCCGTGCCGATGACCTTGGCAAGACTGCCTACCTCCCGGTTGATGAACAGGACGTCTGATGTTTGTTGCTTGATCCGCAAGGCCAACTCACGGCCGCCGAGCAGGCCCAAAAACACCCAAGTGGTGCTGAGGGGGAAGCTGGAGAGGAAGGCCTTGTAGAGCAGGCAAAGACCGAACAACAGATCGATCAGCGTGGCCGAACGCAAATCGGAACTGTTGGTCTTGGTGTGGAGCACGGCCTGGATCGGCCCACCCCCGGTGGCCACCAGAACACAAAGGCCCACGCAGAGCACCAGTGTGCAGATGAGCATCGGGACGAGGTCCAACTGGCGCGGCAGGAACACAAAAATGTTGGCCAGGTCCTGCACCAGCCACATGCACCAGAGAAAGCCGGTGGAGAACCACTGTAGGCTATACCAGACCTTGCTGGGGTCTTGGCCGTCCTGGGAACGGGAGAACACCCATAGCTCCAGCGACCACAACCCCAAACCGTAGGCCGCCAGACCCACGCCGAAGGCGAGGCCATACCCCGTCAGCGAGCTGCTGAGCAGCGTGCCGATGTTGGCCGGCATGAACGATGACAACACCAAAAACGAGGTGCTCACCGGTGCTCCCCACTGGGTCAAGGCCACAACAGCGAGCGGTGGAAGCACATAGACCCAGGTGAACGGCTCGGGCCATGGAAACTCCTTGCCAGGCACACTGAGTCGCCCCCAGGTGGGATCACCGTTGTTGAGGAACCAGCCCAACAGCAGGACTCCACAGGTCACCGTGGAGATGAACAGCATCTGCAGCGGCTTCGGCGTGCGTTTCCGGTTGGAGGAGAGATAGGTGCCGAGGGTCTGGAGCGAGTCGTTCGCCACCACGGAATAGGCCACCAGCAGGAAGCCGACGAGCATCCAGATGCTGAGGTCCATGAATCCCAATCAAGCCGATGGATCGACTCCGTTGTAGTGATCCTCAGGAGGAATGACGGTGCTCCAGGCCACCCGGACGTCTGGTGGTCAACGAATGTTGTGTGGTCGACGGTGATACACCACCGGAGCGATTCGACCACGAACGTACGTTGACGGACGAATCGGTGTTTAGGAATACAGACCCAAATGTCTGAAGAACGAATGGATTTGACCTCAGCCAAAGCCAAATCGCAGTTCCCGTCAGGCATCGCTCGGCCTGGCTTCCAAGCCCCTTAGCGGCTTGGCCCGCGCATCACGAGCCGAAAAGAACGAGATTGCAGGACTATCGACGATAATTTTTCGACATTCACAAATTCCGTTCGAGACCGACTCTGGGACTGCTGCACGTCCAGGCTTTCCCATCAGTTCACCACCTTCAGGGTGCGAATCCCAGTTACCTTGACCCAACTGGCGAGCGCGTCGATATCAGCCCGCTCGGGAATGCAGATGCAACCCGCGCCGGGATAACAGCGGTGGATTCCCAGAACACTTCGGGTGGTGTCGAAGTGAGGGGTCAGGTCAAACCACAGATCATTACCCCACGGTTCCGGACGGCCCAGGCTGTACACACCGGCGGGCAAAGGGGCTGCATTGCCGGGGCTCCAGCCGCGATGCAGTTCAACCTTCCAGTGCGGTTGCCGTCCGGGAACAGCTCGGCCGTACAACGGGTGCTGAGCTGCAGTGGGCCGCCCTGCAGCAGCGCTGTCGTTGGCCCCTGTTGCCTAGAGAGATCAGCGGCCGTTGCAGCAACGCAGCTTCCCAGCAGCACAGGCAGCAGGAGGGCGTGGCGCAGCATCACGATCGTCATGAACGGTGCACCCACTTTGAGGCTGCCACGATGGCCTGCAGCAGACCAACCCTATGGTGGACGTTCTCGATCTGTTTCCCCGCTCCATCCTTCGGGGCACCCTTCCAGATCCTCTGCTCCAACAGCTGACTGCGCTGAGCGAAAGCGTTCTCGCCCATAGCGATCTTTCTGAAGGTGCCACCCCAGATCAACGCCAACGGTTTTGATGGCCAACTCTGCTTCCACGGCCCGGAAGACTGGCACATTCAGTCGTTCCACACCGGCATGGCGCACTACGTGCTGCCTGTTCCCGGTGAGTTCTATGTATTCCCGGCCTGGCAACCCCATTCGATGATGCCCTTCCGCGGGGACGGGGAACGCTGGTCGCTGGCTTTTAATGTGGCGGCGGCCCCCGGTGTTCCACCCACAGCGATGCAGCAGCCCGCCCCCCAGCAACAACCCCTGGGCAACGTCTCGCTCTCGAGTCAGCGGCTCACAGCCAAAGGGTTCTGACGAGAGCTGTCAGAGTCTTTCGATTGCATCTGTTCAGGATTCATGGGTGACTCCGAGCGGCTCCAGCAGGCCAAAGCGATCGCATCGGCGCTGGAGCAGTTGGCCGACCAGCTGCGCCCTGAGGTGATTCGTGCAGCCCGACTGGATGACGACGGACGCTGCGATCTCGACCGGATCGAATACGCCCTCGGGACCATCGGCAAGGCCTTGGTCCTTACGGACTATTCCATCGACGAAGAGAAGGACATCGACAAACTCAAGGCCTTCCGCGAGTCGCAGAAGGGAATGGGCTGAATTCAGACGCTGCTCCAGCGCAGCACCTGGTGCTGAACGTTTCCATCAGGCGTCACCTCGAGCAGCCTGCCCCCCGGATCATCGGCGCGACCCAGGGGACAGGGCTGCACCGCTTTGAAACTGCAGAGCGTGGAAGGGCATCCGAGCAGCAACACGTCAGGCCGCATTGCCCAGGAGCCCTGCCAATGCTGATGGATGTGTCCAAACAGCACCGCCCGCAGGGCCCGATGGGGACGCAAAAGCTCCTCAAGACAAGCCTGATCGCATCCATGCCGGCATCACCGATGGCGATCGGTGGATGGTGAAGAGCGACCACCAAGGGCAGATCACGGCGCTCCGAGCACTGCAGGCGCTGCGCCAGCCACTGGAGCTGAAGCGAGCCGAGCGCACCGGCAGCTGAACCCACCCGATGGCTGCTCAGCAGCAGCACTCTCACGCCTTGCACCAATAGATCAGCTGGAGCCGTCGTCCAGCTTCTCCCCAGCACCGCATCGAGCAGCAGCGGGTGATCGTGGTTGCCGGGCAGCAGAGCAACCGAGCAGCACACGTGTTGTCTCAGGGCCCGTCGCAGCCGGACATAACCACCCCAGCTTTCGTCCTGGCAAAGATCCCCCGTCACCAGCACCAGATCGGGGTTCAAGGCGCCACAAACCTGGAGAGCTCGCTCGAAGTGAGCAAGGGCAGGCCGTCTCGGCACCAGCCCCTGATCAGTAGCCACCAGGTGTGGATCACTGAGTTGAAGAATCCTCATCGCTCTCCGGAATGGACTGCCAGCCGCTGCACCAGCGGGTTGAATCCTTGAGCTCACTCCAGAGCACCCGCTCGCGATGCGACGGAGCCAGCACAGCCGCCAACTCGACCCATCGCAGTGGACCACGCCCGCCTTGCATGATCAGCTCAAAATGGCGATAACCGGCAACCGGGCGCTGGCTGGTCCAGGCCCGGGCAGGACGCCAGGCCATCAGCTGGCGACGAACACCTGACTCACGGTGCTCTCAATCACGTGCCCTGAAGCCACAATCATGTCGGTGTTGTCGGCGATGAATTGCTCCATCACACCGGGAGAGGCTTGCATCACGGCGCAAACCTTGGTGGGGTCCTCCTTACTAACTCCCCGGTAGAGAGAAGTAATACCCGCGATTTTCTGAAGCGGCAGGGATGCGTCATAGGTGGCGACCCATTCGGCAAATGACTTGGTGATGGTGAAGATGTGGGTTTCCATCGACCAGAATAAAAGCGGCGGACGCTATCACCAACATTCATCTTCCTCATCGGCAACCGATGGGATCCGACCAGGGCTCTGCCCCGAAGGCGAGACAGCACTCTCATTAAGGCCTACTCTTGAGAATGAGCGAGGAGAAGCTGTGACATCGTCCTCCGCGCCTGCCGCAACGGATATCACCCTGCAGCAGGAGCTGCATCAGGACGGGCGCCGTCTGACCCCGCAGCGCAAACGGGTTCTTGAGCTGTTCAAGCGCTGTGGGTCCGGCTGCCACCTCAGTGCCGAAGATGTGCACCAGCAGCTGGCAGCACTTGAAATGAAGGTGTCTCTGGCAACCGTGTATCGCACCCTACGCCTGCTGGCCGACATGGGTCTGCTCCAGGAGCTGGAGCTCAGTGAAGGGGGGCGACGCTTCGAGCTTGCCGTTGACGATCACCGCCAACATCACCATGTGGTGTGCATCCGCTGCGGCCGCACCGAGGAATTCGAAAGTGAACCTGTGCTGGCAGCAGGAGCCGCCGCCGCCGCCCATGTTGATTTTCAGTTGATTGAATCAAGCCTGAACGTGCGTGCGATCTGCCCCAAATGTCAGGGATAGATCGCAACACCTGAATCATTCGGCGCGAAATTCCTTGTCGTAGAGATCAGCCACCAGAAGCTCAATCAGTTGGACAGACACCAGTTCTTTTTCGCGTCTCAAGGTGTTCAGCAAAATTTGAACCTGGCGGTGATGCATCAATGACACTTCACCCATCTTCAACCATCGGGCACTGAGCAGGGTTTGGAGACGTTGGCGTGGCGACGATGGTGACATCAGATGCGCCCTGTTTCGCACACTGAAGCCAGCAGCACAGCCTCTGAAAGGCGTGAGCAATTAGAAGTCTTCCGAAGCTTTTGTGAAGCAAACGCGCGGGCTGCTTACTAAGGATGCTCATTGCAGGGCATCCAGTAGCGATCGCCCATGCGATGCACACCCTCACAACCCAATTGGCGCGCCTGTTCCTCCGCCTCTTCGCGGCTGGGATAGGCCAGATAGCGGGGATTGGTGGTGGAGCGGATCTGAATCAAGCCCATGCTCATCGGGCCGGCGGTGATCACCCCCATGGTGTTCACACCAACCGCCACCAATCCCATCCCAACGATGGCGGCATTGATCACGCCCATCGCCACCACACCAATCGAAACCACACCCATCGGCACCACAC
>NZ_JBGKDP010000109.1:0-3169 GCF_042954245.1 Parasynechococcus sp. | reverse complement strand
CCCAACGAGGCCCGACGCCACAGCAAGAGGCAGGGCAGGCAGAGCAGCAGCAGATATTCAGCCCCGCCGCCCCAGTCGAGGCTGCTCAGCACGGTGACGGGGGGGCCACTCAGATGGCTGAACATCCGTGAGGCGGCCTTCGGCCCGTCCCCGTTCCGAAGCAGGGGGTACAGCCAGCGGCTGAGCATCAGCAGCCATCCCACGCTGAGCCCTGCTGAAATAAGGCTCCAACGCCAGCGCCCTCGCAAGGCCTGATCGATGGCCATGCCAGCCGTGATCAGCAACAGACCATCACGGCAGCCGAGCATCAACAGCAGTAGGCCCAACCAGAGTCGGGGCCGGTTGCTGCGCTCGGCCCAAATCGCCAGAGCGAAGGCCGGCATCACCCAGGTTTCCGGATGGAAATCGAACAATGCTGCGTTGAACACCACCGGCTGCAGCCACCAGAGAGCGCAGACCAGCCAGCACCGCCTCCGGTTCAATCCAGCTTGCTGGGCCAGCAGCCAGAGGGGGATGGCGGTGAAGCTGAGGGCCAGGGCCTGACTGGCGAACAGCCAGTGGACGCTTGGCACGATGCGATAGGCGCCACCGGCCAGATAGAGCATCCAGGCACCGTGGTCGGCCAGAACATGCACCTGCTCCATCGAGGACACCGGTGCCGCTCCGGATCCGATCAGCCAGCTCCATTGGTCGAACAAGCCGAGGTCGTAGGCATTGCTTTGCAGCAGGCCATGTCGAATGGCGGAGCAGCCCCAGAGCACCAGGCTGAATCCTGCTGCCAACGCCAACAGCAGCGATGGAGGACGTCCCCGTGGCAGGGGAGTGCGTTCAGTGCTGGGGTTGCAGGTCATCGATGGGGATGAGGTAGGCCTGACGGCGCTGATCGATCCAGGCGTTGGGGCTTGATCCCGCCAGCGTTCGCAGCCGCTGTTCGCGCTGATCCGGCATCGGCCGGTAGGTCTTGTCCCACACGAAGCTGCCCGCCAGATGGGTGGCCCCCGCGGCTTGCCAGCGTTGAAGTCGCTCGGGTGTGAGCTGCTTGCTGGAGATCAGCCAACCCTGTCGACGGGCCAGATTGAGCAGGGTTGGATCCGTGCTGGTCACACTCACGATCCGCGCCGTCTCAGGAAGTTCGTTGCGGATGGTTCGTGCCAGTGGCATCCAAGCCCGACTTTGACGCTGCTCGACGCCCCAGTAATCGACCGACAGCACGGTGATGCTGATGGCAAGCCCCAGGCTGAGCACCAGGCGGGGTTGCCAGCGGGGTCGGGTTGGCTGCCAGCACTGCCATCCCAGTCCGATCAGTGGAGAGCTGAACAGCAGCAGCGGCAGTTGGTAGTACTCATGAATCGTGCTGGAGCGCATGGTGGCGATCGTGCAGAGCAGCAGCCCCACCATTCCGCTGATGGCGATCTGTCCTCCGCCCGTGCGCCAGCTCTTGTGAAGGCCGAGCAGCAGGAATGGCGCTCCTACGACGGCCAGCAGCCGGACCACGACGCGCAGCAGCAGATTGATCCAGCTGTTGGCATCGAGCAGGAGACTCGCACTGCTGCGATCGGCCCCGGCCCCCCAGAAACCGAAGCTCAGGCCACTGCTTTGTCCCAGGTTGTGGGCATGCCAGTACCAGGCGGCCACGGTGGCCAGGCTTGTGCCGATGTACAGCCAGAACCAAGCGCTCGAGAGCAGTCGAATCGATCGTTTCAGCAGTGTTGGCCAGGGTTCGGCCCGTTCTCTAGGAGCAGCTGTGAGCTGCACCATCAGCATGGGAAGGCCCAGCCAGAGCAGGGGGATCACCTTGATCAATCCTGCAATGGTCAGGCCGATCCAGCTCAGTGCCAGTGCCCATCGAGACCGCCGTTCACGCCACAGACTCAGGCTTTCAAGGGCAGCTGCCGCACAGAGCAGCAAGAGGGCTTCCGCTTGGAATGTGCGCCCGAAGTACACCCCGAGTGGTGCCACCGCAAAGGCCAGGCCGGCCCACCACCCGGCGTTGGGGTTGAACCAACGCCGGCCCAAGCGAATCACCAGCCAGATGGTGAGGCCGCTGCAGAGCACCGAGAGTCCCCGCCCCAGCCATTCCTGCACGCCGGTCAGGGCGTACATCCGACTCACCAGAAACGGGTAGATGGGAAATTCCGACTCCACGAACCCGGCGGATGCGCCGCCCCAGTCGATTTGCGGCAGCCAAATGGGCGTGTTGTTCTGGCTGAAGTGCCGCGCCATGGCAGCGGTGTCCGCCTGCCGCCAGCTGTGCACGCCCAGCACCGGCATCCAGATTTGAAACAGCCGCAACAGGGTGCCAAGGCCAATCGGCCACCAGATCCCTTTAGGGGGTGTTCCAGACAAAGCGGGATGAGGCCGCATAGTTCCAGACGTAGACGACCACGATGCCCGCCAGTTGGGCCCACAGGGCATGGGCCTGAACCAAGGTGTAAAAACTGGTAGCCAGTCCCACATTGGCCAGGGCTGGGAGTGACGCCACCAGCAGGAATTTCAGAAGTCCACGCAGCAGCTGGCGTCCGCTCTGGCGTCGGTCGCGAAAGGTGAGGGCGTTGTTGACCAGATAGTTCGAGCTGGCCGCTGTAATCACGGCGATCGGTAAAGCGTGTTGGAACGGCAGCCCGATGAGCCCCATCAGCAGCGCTGTGGTGATCAGTTGAACCACGACGCCGGAGGCGCCCACGAGCCCGAAACTGATCGCACGTCGGGGCAGCAGTCGCAGGGTCGCCGTGTGCAGCAGGGAGACCACGAAGTCCCAAAGGATCGCGAGGTCGAGTTTCGATGCGCCGTGCAGGCGTGGTTGGAAGCTCAGTGGGATTTCACCCACCTGCAAGCGGCCGCGGCTGATGGCTAACAGCTCGTAGAAGAACTTGAAGCCGTTGACGTCCACCTGGCGGATCAGGGGGAGGCAGCGGTCGAGCTGCAGCACGATGAATCCGCTCATGCAATCGGTGAGATGCCTGTAGCTGGAAGGCAGACTCCATCGGGCCAGGCGGTTGGCGATGGTGGATCCATCGGTGCGGCGATGGCTCAGCCCGCGGATTTCGGAGTGATCCAGGAAGCGGCTGCCGGCGACCACATCCAGTTTTTTGCTGTTGAGGGCCTGGACCGCATCGCGCACGGAGGAGGGTTGGTGCTGGCCATCGCTGTCCATCACCACGGCCACAGG
>NZ_JBGKDP010000108.1:0-2405 GCF_042954245.1 Parasynechococcus sp. | reverse complement strand
TGGCAGGGCAGGGGGTCGCCACATCCAGCGAAACCACCGCTGCGGGCGAAGGCCGCCAACGCCTCCGCCCAGCCGGGGCATTGCAGGTGCAACGAAGCGATTTGCTCTTCCGGAGCTCCCACATCCGCATCGGGATCGGCGAAGGCCTGGCGACACAGCCCCCGCCGCACGCCGGGACGACCCAGGAACCAGGCACCAATACGATCCAGCAGGGGCGGCACGGGCATCGGACGCCCCGTGAGACCGGCTGGAGCCAGCAGCAGCAGAGAAGCCACGCGCTCGGGGTGACGCCGGGCCAACTCCACGGCCACAGAGCCCCCCATCGAAGCACCGATCAGGCCCACTGGAGCCTCTGTGGGAAGCCGCTTCAGCAGGGCATCGAGATGCTGCAAAACAGCCTCAGGCCCGTAGGTCAAGCCCAAAGGACGCGGCGAAAAGCCAAAACCGAACAGATCGGGGATGAACAGCTGAAAACGATCGACCAGGAGGGGAGCCAGGCGCCGGTATTCGAGAAAACTGCTATCAAACCCATGCAGCAGCAACAACGGAGAGCCTTGGCCGAGCACCGCCACCGGGAAGGGATGATCCACACCCAGGCCAGGCAAATTCCACCACTGCACCTCAGCAGCCAGGGCCTCGGCCTGCGGGTCAAGCAGAGCCGGCCGCAATTGATCCAGAAGCGTCTTCAAAGATTGATGGGGCTGAGTTCCGCAGCACCCACAAGGGCCTCCAGCAAAGCACCAGGCGTCACAGCGAAGGGCAAATGATGCAGATCGGAACCCTTGCGGCAGGCGAAGCGACACACCTCCTGCAACTCACTGAGGCTGGCCTGCGCCAGACCAAGATCATCAAGGCTGACGGGCAAACCAAGCTGCCGCAGCAATGGGAACAGCTGGCGGTGCGTCTGGCCTGCAAGCCGGTTGCCGCCCAGTCGTTCCTCCAAGCGAAGCTGCACAAGAATGCCGAAACCCACCTTCTCGCCATGGAGAACGTGGTGACAGGCCTCCAGCTGGGTGAGGCCGTTGTGAACAGCATGGGCCGCGACCGTGCGGCAACGAGCACCACCAAGCCCTCCCATCACCCCGGCGGTGAGGGCACAGGCTTCGGCGGTGCGCACCCAGGCTGCACTGTCTGGATCCTGCAGCGCCGTGAGGCTGTCGATCAGAAGTTGATCCCGCAGCACCCGAGCCATCTGCACGGCCTGCTGCACCAGACCATCACTGCTGTCGCCGCTACTCACTGAGGCTTCGTACCACTTGGCCAGGGCATCAGCAACACCACTGGCCAGGGTGCGCGGTGGCGCCTGGCGCACCAAGCCATGATCGAAGACGAGAAGATCGGGGCAACGATCCAAGGCCACATCCCCTTCGAAAGCACCCTGAGAGGAATAGATGTTGGACAGAGCCGTCCAACCGGCACAGGTGGAGGCGCTCAGCGGAACGGTGATGCAAGGAAGGGAGAGGCGGTGGGCCAGCAGCTTGCCGGCATCCAGCACTTTTCCACCCCCGGCGGCCAGAACGGCGTTACAGCCCTGGGCTTCCGAGGTGACCCTCTGGAGATCCTGCTCACAGCAGTCGAACTGAAGTTGAGCCTGAAAGGGGATGAGCCCTTGGGCCTGGAGATCCTTCACCAAACGCTGACGCTGCTCCGCAGTGGAAGCACTACGACCCAGCACCAGCGGACGTGAGCAAAGGGATTTGATCTGAGGCAAGGCCTCATCCCAGGCCTCATCCCCCCGCAAGACGTTGGCTGGGGCAATGGAATGGGACGAGATGGATCGAACCATCAGACGCTGGCACCAGCGAGTTGCGGTGCCGTGTCCACCTGACCTTTGTGGCGGACCACCACCTTCTTGTTCTCGTCAACATCAACTTCGGCATGATCGCCGTCCTTGATCCGACCCGACAGCACCTCTTCGGCGAGGGAATCCTCGAGAAGACGCATGACGGCCCGACGCAGCGGACGTGCGCCATAGGCGGGGTTGTAGCCCTCCTCCACCAGGCGCTCCTTGAATGCATCGGACACGCTAAGGGTGATGCCCTTCTCGCCCATGCGGCCAAACACCTCCTTGAGCATGATCTCGGCGATCTCCTTGACCTCGTCGCGGTTGAGCTGACGGAAGACGATGATTTCGTCGAGACGATTGAGGAATTCAGGCCGGAAGTATTGCTTGAGCTCCTCATTCACCAAGGAACGGATCCGGGTGTACTGAGACTCCTCAGCGCTTTCACCGGAGAACTCGAAGCCGAGGCCACCGCCACCCTTCTCGATCACCTTCGAACCGATGTTCGAGGTCATAATGATCAGGGTGTTCTTGAAGTCAACCGTGCGGCCCTTGGAATCGGTCAGACGACCGTCTTCCAGAAGCTGCAGCAACAGGTTGAACACATCAGGATGCGCCTTTT
>NZ_JBGKDP010000107.1:0-2614 GCF_042954245.1 Parasynechococcus sp. | reverse complement strand
TCACTTCGCCGTCTTGAACCGGAAGTTCGAGGTAGTCGCGGTGGCCTGGACCACCGTCCACCTGGAGATCAACGGTGCCATTGCCCACGCTGCTGAGATCGAGGCTCAGGCGACCCTCGGCATCGGTGCGGCCCAGTTCCTGCCCTGGAGTGCCATCGGCATTGAGCAAGCGAACAACGGCCCCTTGGGTGGGTTCACCGTTGGAAAAGCTGCTGTTCAATTGCAGATTGCCATCGAGATAGTGCAGAGCACTTTCGATCTGATGGGCCTTAGCGGGAGCCAGCACCGAGCCGAGCAGAACCAGTGGAGCTAGCAGACGCAGCATGGAAGGGCGATCGGCGATCAATGGTGCCCATGATGCGGCTTCTCAGGCGGGCCGACCAGCACCCTGCTCTGTGATCCAGCCGGTAAACGGAACATCCCAGGACTCTCGTGGCAACGGTTCGGCCGCAAGGCAGGTTGAGGGCAGCACCACCCAGGCCGGCACGGCAGCCCAGGCGGGATCAGCCCTGAGTCGGTCGTAATACCCACCGCCGTAGCCCAGGCGGATTCCCGCGCCGTCCAACGCCAGCGCCGGCACCAGCAGCAGCGCCAGATGATTGGGGCCAAGGGCGTCTCCCGCGGCAGGAGCGGGAATGCCGCAGCCATCGGGCTGAAGCGGGTCCTCACCCCAGCTCCGGTAGGTGAGTCCGCCGCAGCCATCGGCCACCGGCAAGGCTAAGGGCGGATGGGGACCATCCCGCAGCGGCCGTAAATCCGCCTCCCCCGGCAGCGGCCAGTAGATCCCCACATGGCGGTTGCCGCAGTTGGACTGGCCGATCAGCGCCACTACGGCGTCCTGGATGGATCGCGTGGCCGCCTCTCTCAGATGACGCTGGGCTTTGAAGTGACGGCGCAGGGTTGGCTTGCTGCTCATCGCTGCAACCAGGCCGTCAGCGCCACCGCCAGGGCATCGGCCGCATCATCCGGTCGGGGCGGTTCATCCAGGTTCAACTCCCGCATCACCGCCTCCAGTACTTCATCTTTCTCGGCATGGCCGAACCCCGCCACGGCGAGTTTGATCTGCATGGGAGGGAACTCCACCATCGGAATCTTGAAGCGGGCCAGGGTCATCACCACCACGCCACGCGCTTGCACCACGTTGATGGTGTTGCTGGATCGGTAGAAGAAAAACTTCTCCACGGCCGCCAGTTCCGGGCGCCAGATCCGGATCAGCTGGCGTAGGTTGCCAGCGATCTCCACCATGCGATCACCATCGGCGCGACCGGAATCGGTCTGGATGATGCCGCAATCGAGCATGCGCTGGCATCGGTCCTGGATGTCGATCACCCCGTAGCCCACCCGGGCGAGGCCAGGGTCGATGCCGAGGATCCGCATGGGCTGATTGTGGGGGGATCAGGCGGCGAGGGCCAGTTCGAAATCAGCGTGGTCGCTGCTCTCGCTGCGCTCAAACACTTTGCAGAACACCTTCACCACCCGGTTGCCGGAATCCACCTGCTCCAGGGGGTCCTTGCGCAGACGGTGGCGCAGGCAGCAGGAGGTCACCCGGGCCACGTCTTCCTCGCTCACTTCCGTGCGTCCCTCGAAGGCGGCCAGGGCCCGGGCGGCACGATTGGTGACGATGTCACCCCGCAGACCATCCACATCCAGCTCGCCGCACACGGCGGAGATGCGCAGGCGCAGATCCTCATCGATGGTCACCTGGTCGAGGCGTTGCTGGGCCTCCACCACCCGCTGTTGCAGGGCGTTTTGATTGCCTTCCACGGCTGTGCTGAAGCTATCGGGATCGCTGTCGAAAGCGGTGCGCTGGTCCACCACCTGCACCCGCAGCTCTGGATCACGCACAGTGCGCACTTCCACGCTCATGCCGAAACGGTCGAGCAGTTGGGGGCGGAGTTCGCCTTCCTCGGGGTTGCCGGAGCCGATCAACACGAAACGCGCGGGGTGGCGCACGGAGACGCCTTCCCGTTCCACCGTGTTCCAGCCGGAGGCTGCTGAATCAAGAAGCACGTCGACGAGGTGGTCGTCGAGCAGGTTCACCTCATCCACGTACAGCAGGCCGCGGTTGGCCTTGGCCAGCAGGCCGGGCTCAAAGGCGCGCACGCCTTCGCTCAGGGCTTTCTCGATGTCGATGGTGCCGCAGAGGCGGTCTTCCGTTGCACCGAGGGGCAGATCCACCATCGGCACCTGCCGCGGTTCGGTGCTCAGGGTTTCCCCCTGTTGCATCCGCTCGCGCACCTCACTGCTCTGCAGGTCGGGATCGCTGGCCGAGCTGTTGTAGGGATCGCCGGCGACAACGTCGATGTCCGGCAGCAGATCGGCTAGGGCACGGATCGTGGTGGATTTGCCGGTGCCGCGGTCCCCCATGATCATCACGCCGCCGATGCGCGGATCGATCACGTTGAGAAGCAAGGCCAGCTTCATCTCCTCTTGACCGATCACCGCAGTGAAGGGGAAGACCCTGCGCTTCCGGGGTGCAGTCACGAGCAATTCTCTTGGCGTGCTCAGGATTGTTTCACAGGCTGCACGGTGATGACCTGCGGTGGCGTGGCATCAGCGGGATAGACCAGGCGAATGCGCACCTGCTTGGCTTCCCCTGGCTTGAGCATCAGCT
>NZ_JBGKDP010000106.1:0-10937 GCF_042954245.1 Parasynechococcus sp. | reverse complement strand
GTTTCCACCGTGGATTTCAACGGGAGCCGGCCATCTTCTGACGCAGCTGCTTCACCCGATCCCGCAGGTTGGCGGCTTCTTCGAAGTTGAGCTTCTTGGCCGCCTCCTTCATTTTGGATTCCAGCTGATCGATCAACTCCGGCAGTGCCTCAAGAGCCAGACCGGCATCGGGATCGTCTTCCAAGGCCTTGGCGGCCTTGCCGACTACCTCCACCAGATCCGCGTCCGGCCCGTCTTGCTTCAGCTTGCGGGACAACTCAAGGAAGTTGAGGATCGAATTGCTGGCCTTCTTGCCGGCCGCCGTGGGCACCACGCCATGCTTCTCGTTGTAGGTCTGCTGAATCGCGCGGCGCCGCTCCGTTTCGTAGATGGCCTTGGCCATTGAGTTGGTCATGTTGTCGGCATAGAGCAGCGCCACGCCCTCCACGTGCCGGGCAGCCCGGCCGATGGTCTGGATTAGGGAGCGCTCGGCCCGCAGGAAACCTTCCTTGTCGGCATCGAGGATCGCTACCAGGCTTACCTCCGGTAGGTCCAATCCCTCCCGGAGCAAATTCACCCCCACCAGCACGTCGTATTCACCCAGGCGAAGGTCCTTGATGATCTCGATCCGCTCGATCGAGTGGATCTCTGAGTGCAGGTAGCGCACTCGCACCTCGTTCTCCGCCAGGTAATCGGTGAGGTCTTCCGCCATGCGCTTGGTGAGAGTGGTGACCAGAACCCGTTGGTTCTTGGCCGCCCGATCGCGGATTTCTCCGAGCAAATCGTCCACCTGCCCCGTCGTGGGCCGCACCTCCACCACCGGATCCAGCACACCCGTGGGGCGAATCACCTGTTCGGCCACCTCACCGCCGCTCACCTCCATCTCCCAGTCACCCGGGGTGGCTGAAACGAAAACAGTCTGACGTGCCTTCTCCCAGAACTCAGCCCCCTTCAGCGGCCGGTTGTCCGCCGCGCTGGGCAAACGGAAGCCGTGCTCAATCAGCACCTTCTTCCGAGCCTGGTCGCCGTTGTACATCGCCTGCAGCTGTGAGCAGGTGACGTGGCTCTCGTCCACGATCAGCAGCCAGTCGTCCGAGAAATAATCAATCAGACACTCCGGCGGGGTGCCCTCCTCGCGGCCAACCAGATGGCGGGCGTAGTTCTCCACCCCATTGCAGTAGCCCACCTGCCCCAGCATCTCCAGGTCGTACTTGGTGCGCTGCTCCAGCCGCTGGGCCTCCAGCAACTTGCCTTCGCCATTGAGCACATCCAGCCGATCCCGCAGCTCTGAGCGGATGGCCCTGATCGCCGTGTCCAGCCGGTCTTTGGGCGTCACAAAGTGCTTGGCCGGGTAGATGTTCACCGCATCCAAGCTCTGCAAAATCTCGCCGGTGATGGGGTCGACGTAGCGGATCGCCTCCACCTCATCACCGAACAGC
Source organism: Parasynechococcus sp. (assembly GCF_042954245.1). GTDB lineage: Bacteria > Cyanobacteriota > Cyanobacteriia > PCC-6307 > Cyanobiaceae > Parasynechococcus. Next base: position 9,519 of record NZ_JBGKDP010000106.1, on the reverse strand, counting down.
TCGATCCGCACCAGCTGGTCTTCATAGGCGGGGCCTATCTCCAGCACATCTCCCTTCATGCGGAAGCGGCCGCGGGCAATTTCGGTGTCGTTGCGGCTGTACTGGTTGTTCACCAACTGGCGCAGCTGACCACGGATGTTGAGGGTCTCCCCCACCTCGAACTTCACCGCCGCCTTGAGGTATTCACTCGGAATCCCGAGGCCGTAGATGCAGCTGATCGAGGCCACCACGATCACATCGCGGCGCTCAAACAACGACCGCGTCGCCGAGTGGCGCAGCATGTCGATCTCCTCGTTGATCGACGCCGTCTTGGCGATGTAGGTGTCGCTGACCGGAACGTAGGCCTCCGGCTGGTAGTAGTCGTAATAGGAGATGAAGTACTCAACGGCGTTCTCAGGGAAGAACTCCCGCAGCTCATTACAGAGCTGCGCCGCCAGGGTTTTGTTGTGGGCCAGTACCAGCGCCGGCCGGCCGGTCTGGGCGATGACGTTGGCCATCGTGAACGTCTTGCCCGTGCCCGTCGCCCCCAGCAGGGTCTGATAGCGCTCGCCGCTGTTCACCCCCTGTACCAGCTGCTTGATCGCCGTCGGCTGGTCGCCCTTGGGGCTATACGGAGCCGTGAGATCGTAGGCGGGCATGGATGCTGCGGGGCCAAACAGCGGACGTCAATTATCGCCGGGGAGCAAGATGAAGTGATGCGGCTTCCAGACCCGTGACCCCGATCCGGCTGGTTCACCATGCCCCCGGTGCCCCCGGCCTGCGCTGGCTTGGCCTCGGACTGGACCTGCGCCCCAGCCGGGCCCTGCTCAAGTTGCAACGGCTGTTCGATCGCCACGCCTTCTGGGCCCGCGGCCGCAGCTTTGCTCAGCTGCGGCGATTGCTGGCCGGTAGCGATGCCGTGGTGAGCCTCTGGCGCGGCAAGCGGCTGGTGGGGTTCGGCCGGGCCACCTCCGATGGCTTCAGCCGGGCCGTGCTTTGGGACATCGTCGTGGCCGGCGATCTCCAGGGCCATGGATTGGGCCGCCGGGTGATCGAAGAACTGCTGCACACCCCGCCGGTGGTGGGTGTGGAACGGGTGTATTTGATGACCACCAAGAGTGTCGGCTTCTACCGGCAACTGGGCTTCCAGGATGCAAACCCCCAGCAGTTGATGGTGCTGCGCCGCTGAGCCAGGGGCCAACCCCAGAAGCTCGGTACGATCCAGATCCGAGAGTGCAGCCGATGCCGCGGTCCGCTTCCCAGCCCCAGGACGATGCACTGCAGGGCAATCTCTTTGGCGTCCCTGAACCGGCAGCCCCATCGGCAACGGCAACCGCAAGCGAACCGGAGGCGGCCAGCCACGATCTCAACGATGACGAGCTTGGGGCTGATGCCGCCGCCCGGCCCCGAACGCGGCAGGCCAAATCACGCGAGACCAGCACCGAATCCCCGGCTGCAAGCGATTCAGCACCCAGCAGCGACGAACCGGCCTGGGCCCACCACAGCCAGCTGGATCCGCTGCAGCTCACGCCAATGCTGCAGCACTACGTGAAGCTCAAAACGGCCCATCCGGAGCGGGTGCTGTTCTACCGCCTGGGCGACTTCTTCGAATGCTTCTTCGAAGACGCGATCGAACTGTCCCGGGTGCTGGAACTCACCCTCACCGGCAAGGAGGGCGGCAAGGAGATCGGGCGGGTGCCGATGGCGGGCATCCCCCACCACTCCGCTGAGCGTTACTGCGCCGAACTGGTCAAGCAGGGCTACAGCGTAGCCCTTTGTGATCAACTCGAAACCACCCCCACCAAGGGCGCCCTGCTCAAGCGGGACATCACCCGAGTGCTGACCCCCGGCACGGTGCTGGAGGAGGGCATGCTCAGCGCCCGCCGCAACAACTGGCTGGCGGCGGTGGTGGTGGAGCCAGCCCAGGGGAAACAACCGCTGCGCTGGGGCCTGGCCAGTGCCGATGTGAGTACCGGCGAGGTGCAAGTGATGCAGCGGGAGCAGAGCAACGCCCTGCACCAGCAGCTGGCCCAGCAGGAGGCCTCCGAACTGCTCTGGGCCGCCGCCCTCGACGCAGAGCGGCCGGCCTGGTGTCCGGAACGGCTGCGGCTGACGCCGATAGCCAGCACCCCCTTCAGCCCGGCGGAAGCAGAGTGCACCCTGCAGCAGCACTACGGCCTCAGCAGGCTCGATGGCCTGGGGCTACCGGAGTACCCCCTGGCCCTGCAGGCCCTCGGCGGCCTGCTGCGCTACTTGCAGGACACTCAGCCGCTGGAGGAGGACAGCCGCATTCCCCTAGAAGTACCGGCGATCGTGCACCGCGGCGATGCCCTGGTGCTGGATGCCCAGACCCGCCGCAACCTGGAACTCACCGCCACCCAGCGCGACAACCAGTTGCAGGGGTCGTTGCTCTGGGCGATCGATCGCACCCTCACCGCCATGGGCGGCCGTTGCCTGCGCCGCTGGCTGGAAGCACCCTTGATGAACTCCCAGGCCATTCAGCAGCGCCAGGATCTGGTGAGCAGCCTGGTGGGTGAACGCAGCCTGCGGCTGGCGATCCGCCAGCTGCTGCGGCCGATGGGCGACCTAGAACGGCTGGCCGGCCGGGCCGGAGCGGGCCATGCCGGTGCCCGCGATCTGGTGGCCATCGCCGATGGCCTAGAACGGTTGCCCCAGCTCACCGCACGGCTGGAGGCTGCGATCAGCGCGGGACCGGACTGGTTGCAGCAGCTGCTCAGCCCCGATCCAGCCCTGGCGGAGCTGGCCCAGACGATTCGCCACAACCTGGTGGAGGCCCCACCGCTCTCCCTCTCAGAGGGTGATCTGATCCATGACGGTGTCGATCCGCTGCTGGATGGGCTGCGCAACCAACTGGACGATCAGGACGCCTGGCTCAGCCACCAGGAACAGCAGGAGCGTCAACGCAGTGGCATCAGCACTCTGAAACTGCAGCACCACCGCACCTTCGGCTACTTCCTAGCGGTGAGCAAAGCCAAGGCCACCGCCGTGCCGGACCACTGGATCCGGCGCCAGACCCTGGCTAACGAGGAACGCTTTATCACCCCCGATCTCAAGGAAAGGGAGGGCCGCATCTTCCAGCTGCGGGCCCGGGCTTGCCAGCGGGAATACGAACTGTTCTGCCAGCTGCGCGAACAGGTCGGCACCATGGCCGCCCCGATCCGCCAGGCGGCCCGCGCCGTTGCTGCCCTCGATGCCCTCACCGGCTTGGCCGATGTGGCCGCCAGCGGTGGCTACTGCGCTCCGACGATCACCGACAGCCGGAGGCTGCAGCTGGAGGCCAGCCGCCATCCGGTGGTGGAGCAACGGCTGGTGGAAGCCGCCTTCACCCCCAATGATGTGCAGCTCGGTGATGGCACCGACCTGGTGGTGCTCACGGGCCCCAACGCCAGTGGCAAGAGCTGCTATCTGCGCCAGATCGGCCTGATCCAGTTGATGGCTCAGATCGGCAGCTGGGTGCCGGCCCGATCTGCCACGGTCGGCATCGCCGATCGGATCTTCACCCGGGTGGGTGCTGTGGATGATCTAGCCGCCGGCCAGTCCACCTTCATGGTGGAGATGGCCGAAACCGCCAATATCCTGCATCATGCCAGCGATCGTTCCCTGGTGCTGCTGGATGAGATCGGGCGGGGCACCGCCACCTTCGATGGCCTGTCAATCGCCTGGGCCGTGAGCGAGCACCTGGCCGGCGATCTGGGCAGCCGCACGGTGTTCGCGACCCACTATCACGAGCTCAACAACCTGGCCTCCGAACGCGACAACGTGGCCAACTTTCAGGTGCTGGTGGAGGAAACCGGTGAGGATCTGGTCTTCCTCCATCAGGTGCAGGCCGGCGGCGCCAGCCGCAGCTATGGTATCGAAGCAGCGCGACTCGCCGGCGTTCCCAAGCCCGTAGTGCAACGGGCCCGGCAGGTGCTGGATCAGTTGGCGGCCTGAAGCATCAAGCCGACGGCAAGGCCCGCATCAGGCTGCCCATCTCCAGGGCCTCCAGCCCGTAGCTCCAGCCGAGGTTGCTCTTGATGCCCGCCCGCTCCAGCGCCTGCTGCATCGTGTCGGTGGTCAACACACCGAAGATCACCGGCACGGACGTGTCGCGCGCCACCGCAGCAATGCCCTTGCTGGCCTCCGCCACCACCACATCGAAATGGGGTGTGTCCCCGCGGATCACCGCCCCCAGGGTGATCAACACCTGATACTGACCGGAGCGGGCCATCTGCTGGGCCACAATCGGCAGTTCGAACGAACCCGGCACCCAGGCCACATCAAGCTGGGAGCTGGTCTCCGACACATCCACGCCATGGCGCTTGAGGCAGTCGAGACAGCCGCTCAGCAGCTTGGCGGTGACCAGATCGTTAAAACGAGCCACGACGATGCCGACGCGTAGACCAGCTGCGTCAAAGAAACGTCCTTCGAACGTGGCCATAGGGAAGGTGCCGACTGAATCCCAGCCATCGTGGCACCCGCCAGGTTCCCGCTGAGAGCTGAGCTCAGACGACGAAGAAGCTCACACCCCAGTTCAGCAACACTAAAACCACCCACACAGCACTGCCCAGCAGGATCAGACGGTTGGAACGGCCGCTGTCCTCGCTGGAGGCATACAACACCGGCACCGCAACGATCAAGGCGAAGGACGCCACCACCAGGGCCAGAACGGTCAGCGTGTTGATGAACTGCATGGAACTGGAAGTCAGAGGTCAATTTTCACACGAGAGCTGTTGCTCCCGCGAGCGAGCGGAGCACTCTTCACACCATGAAGGGGAAGAGGCCTTCGCTCAGCGGAGCATTCAGGTTCAGACGCGGGTCGCAACAGTGCTGTCCAGGGCATCACGCAGACCACGCACCACCGCCAGCATCGCCAACTCATCCTGCAGGCGATTCACGGCCGAACCGACGCCAACACCAGCCGCACCTGCAGCGATGGCCATCGGCAGCGTCACCGCCGACAGACCAGAGGCGCAAAGAACGGGCACATCGACGGCGCGGCTGATGCTGTGGGCCGCCGCCAGGGTGGGAGCAGCCTTCTCGATCAGGCCGAGGTGACCAGCGCTGAAGGGCTTGGCACTGGTGCCGCCCTCGGTCTGGATCAGATCGGCACCGGCCGCCACCAGATCAATGGCCAGCTGCTCCTGCTCATCCATCGGCAGCACATGGGGCACCGTGACGCTCATCACCACGTTGGGCAGCAGTGGGCGGGTGCGGAGGGTGAGCTCCAGTACCTCAGCCGCATCAAAAATCCGGCCCTGGGGGTAGAAGGCGTCGTAGTTGCCGATCTCCACCATCAGCGCACCGGCGTCCACCGCCGCGGGAAACTGCTCGGGCTCCACAGACGACACGCAGACGGGCACGCCACCGGAGGCCTCGATAACTCGACGCACAAGGGCAGGGTCGCAGGCAACATCGATCAGATCAGCACCGCCACGCCCGGCTACACGGGCGACCCGCTCCACACTGGCGGCATTAAAATTCATCAGGCCAGCGATCACCTTGAGCGCAGAGCGGTGCTCAAGGCTGCGCTGCAGAGAAATGGGCAGCTGCTGAAGACGGGTCATGGGGGACTGGACAGCGATGCCCTGATTCTCACACCGTGGAGGAAACGCACCCCTTCTCCTTGGGCTGGACGTCCTGGCATGACCGCCTGCACCGGCGCCTGCTGATGCAGCCACAGCTGCTGCCCCAGGGCAGCTCCCTGCTGCTGGCGGTGTCCGGCGGACAGGACTCCATGGCCTTGCTGGCGTTGCTGCAGGATCTGGCGCCGTTGCACGACTGGAGCCTGAGCCTTTGGCACGGCGACCACCGCTGGCACGACGGCTCCAGCCGGATCGCGGCGGAACTGAGCACCTGGTGCCAGCAGCGGCAGCTCCCCCTCCAGGTGGACCAGGCAGCGCCGGGACGGTTGCCCAGCGAAGCCAAAGCCCGGCAGTGGCGTTACGAACAGCTGGCACAACGGGGCCGCGAAGCAGGCGCCGATGTAGTGACGGGCCACACCGCCAGCGACCGGGCCGAAACGATGCTGCTGCAGCTGGCCCGCGGCAGCGATCTGGCCGGCCTGGCGGTACTGCCCAGCGTCCGCCCCCTCAGCCGAGAAGGACCCCAGCTGCGCCGGCCGCTGCTGCACCTCCAACGTGACGAAACCCTCCAGATCTGCCGGGACCTTGCCCTGTCGATCTGGGAGGACCCCAGCAACCAATCCCCCGGGTTCGCCCGCAACCGAATCCGCCATGAGGTTCTGCCGGTGCTGGAGGAGTTGCATCCAAGCAGCACGCAGCGGATGAGCGATCTGGCCGAACGGGTGTCCCAGGTGCGGGACGTTCGGACGGAACTCAGCCAGATGGCCCTGGACGTTCTGCAAAGCGCTGCTGGCCTGGACCGCCGCGGCCTGGGGGCATTGAGCTCAGCCACCCGCCGCCTGCTGCTGGCGCAATGGCTGCAGCAGCAGGGGGTGCCACCCCTACCAGCCAGCCAACTGGACGAGCTCAGCCGGCGACTTGAAAGCGGTGCCCCCGGTGGTGCCGCTGATCTTGCCGGGAGCTGGCAACTCAGCTGGAAAGAGGGGGAGCTGGTGCTGCGGCAGCGCGAAGAAGAGCATTGACCGCCGCGGCCACCAGGCCGGCCCCACCCCTGCTGCTCTCCAAACGGATCTGGGCCAGTCCACTGGACGCCAGATGCTTCTTGCTTTCCGCCACCCCCACAAAACCCACCGGCATGCCAATCACCAGGCTGGGGGCAGGGGCTCCAGCGGCCACCAGCTGCAACAACACCTCGAGAGCGGTCGGCGCACTACCGATCAGCACCACCGGGGCCGGTGACGCCACCGCGAGCCTGCGCCAGGCCTGCTCCATGCCAGCCGCCATGCGCGTTGAACCCGAAGGCGCCGCCTCGGGTGCCCACTCCAGCACCGTATGCACCCCACTTCCGAGGGTGCGTTGGGCCATCGGGGCCACCGCTGCCGCCGCCATCGCGGTGTCCGTCAGGATCGACGCCCCCTGCTTCAGCGCTGCCAAACCCTGCTCACAGGCCCCCTCGCTGAACCGCAGCAATGTTCCAAGGGAGAGATCGCCGCTGCTGTGCACCAACCGTTCCAGCACCTGCTGTTGCAGCGGCGGCAGGCCCGTGTCCCCCAGAGCCGCCCGGATCCGCCGGATGCTTTCAGTGAAGATCGGGTGGTCCTGGGCCATCTACGCCATCATCGACCCATGCCGATCCATCTGCTCTGGGGTGATGACGCCGCTGCGCGGGACCGGGCCATCGATGCTTTGATCGGCCAGGTTGTCGACCCCAGCTGGAACAGCCTCAACCTCAGCCGCCTGGATGGGGCGGACGCTGGTCAAGCCCTGCAGGCCCTCGAGGAAGCCCGCACCCCTCCCTTCGCCACTGGCGAACGGCTAGTGCTGCTGCAGCGCAGTCCGTTCTGCAATGGCTGCCCCAGTGAACTGGCCGACCGATTTGAAGCCGCCCTCGAGCTCATCCCCGACACCAGCCACCTGGTGCTGGTGAACCCGGCCAAACCCGATGGCCGCCTGCGCATCACCAAAGCCCTGCAGAAGCGGATCAAAAGCGGGCTCGATCAGGAGCAGAGCTTCCCGCTGCCAGCGGCCTGGGATGGCAACGGCCAACGCCAGCTGGTGCAACGCACGGCCGAGGCCCTGGGGCTGAAGGTCGAGCCGGATGCCATCGATGCCTTGGTGGAGGCCATCGGCACCGACAGCGCCCGGCTCGAATCGGAACTCCGCAAGCTGTCCCTGCGGGACACCAGCATTTCCGCTGTATGGGTGCAGGAGCTGGTGGGGGGACGCTCCACCAACGCCCTGGCCGTGGGCGATGCGCTGCTGGAGGGCAACCCCGGCGAAGCGATTGCCCGCTGGGATGCCCTGATCGAAGCGGGGGAACCAGCTTTACGTATCGTGGCCACCCTCACCAGCCAGATCCGCGGCTGGCTCTGGGTGAGCCTGCTGGAACAGCAAGGGGAACGGGATGTGGCGGTGATCGCCAAGGCCGCTGGGATCGGTAACCCCAAACGCATCTATGTGATGCGCAAGCAGCTGCAGGGTCACCCGCCCAAACGATTTCTCTCGCTCCTGGGCCGTCTACTCGAGGTGGAGGCACGGCTGAAACGCGGCGCACAGCCTGGCGATGCCTTCCGCGACGGCCTGCTGGGCTGATCGCTGCCCGCCAGGTGAGAAAATCCAGCGTTGCTGAAGCCCGGCCCATGGCCCTCCTGGTGCAGAAATTCGGGGGCACCTCCGTCGGCAGCGTGGAACGCATCAAAGCGGTGGCCGATCGGATCGGACGTTGCCGTGAGGAGGGGCACGACCTGGTGGTGGTGGTCTCCGCCATGGGCCACACCACCGATGAATTGACGGGTCTGGCCAACGCCATCACCTCTGCCCCCACCCAGCGGGAGATGGACATGCTGCTGGCCAGTGGCGAACAGGTGTCGATCGCCTTGCTGGCAATGGCCTTGAACGCCCAAGGGGTCAGTGCGACGTCGATGACCGGGCCGCAGGTGGGCATCGCCACGGAATCCACCCATGGCCGGGCCCGGATCCTCGGGATTCGCACCGACCGAATCCGCAACCGCCTCGGTGCTGGCCAGGTGGTGGTGGTCGCCGGTTTCCAGGGCACCAGCACCAGCAGTGATGGCCTCAACGAAATCACCACCCTGGGACGCGGGGGCTCCGACACCTCCGCTGTCGCCCTGGCGGCGGCCCTGGGTGCCGATGCCTGCGAGATCTACACCGACGTTCCGGGTGTTCTCAGCACCGATCCGCGCAAGGTGTCCGATGCCCAACTGATGGAGACGATCAGCTGCGACGAAATGCTGGAACTCGCCAGCCTTGGTGCCTCCGTGCTGCATCCCAGGGCTGTTGAGATCGCTCGTAATTACGGCGTGAACCTTGTGGTGCGCTCCAGTTGGAGCAATGCCCCTGGCACCCAGATCACTAGCCGTTCAGCCCGACCGATCAGCAGCAGTGGCCTGGAGCTCGGCAGTCCCGTGGATGGGATGGAGGAAGTGGACGGACAGGCCGTGCTCGCCCTCTCCCACATACCCGATCAGCCCGGGATTGCCGCACAACTGTTTGAAACCCTCTCCGAGGCGGAAATCAATGTGGACCTGATCATTCAGGCCACCCACGAGGGCAGCAGCAATGACATCACCTTCACGGTGGCCGAAGCGGATCTCGAGCTGGCCCGCGCTGTGAGCCAGAAGGTTCTGGATCAACTAGGCGGCGATCTGGCGTCCGAAGCAGGGCTGACGAAGCTGAGCATCAGCGGGGCCGGAATCATGGGACGCCCTGGCATTGCCGCCGGCCTGTTCAACTGCCTGTGCCAGCAAGGCATCAACCTCCGCCTGATCGCCACCAGTGAGGTGAAGGTGAGCTGCGTGATTGACTCGGGCGCCGGCAGCAAGGCGGTTCAAGCGGTGCAGGAGGCCTTCGACCTGGAGGACTCGCAAATCCGCATCAATCCCACCGACAACGGCAGTGGGGAACCGGAAGTTCGCGGCGTCGCCCTCGACCGCGA
>NZ_JBGKDP010000105.1:0-17564 GCF_042954245.1 Parasynechococcus sp. | reverse complement strand
TTGCTGGAAGGTGCCGACCTGAGGGGAGCCAACCTCACCAATGCTGAGCTGTCCGGCGTGGACCTGCGCAATGCCGATCTGCGGGAGGCTCAGGTGATCAATGCCTATGCACCTAACGTGCGGACCTCTGGCATGCGCTATGCCGGCGCTTCACTGTTCGGCAGCGATCTGATCATTGGGGGCGGTGATTAATCAGAACGGTAAATCTGTGTTACTCGTCTCCATCCAGTTCGTCGGGTTGTAGGGCACAAACGGCACCCCAGTGCCCTTGAAGCTGAAGTCGTTGAGCCGGAAGCGAAATCCTCCGATGCTTGTGTAGGGATTGAAGTAGAACCCAAAATCGTAACTGCGACGTTGCCAACGCAGCTCAAAGTTTGAGCTGATCACGTCTCGATAATATTCTGAACTGGGATCCACATTCACTGCAACGCCGGCATTCAGGACTAAGGGGCCTGCGATCTGTTGGGTGATGCCAACACCAAAGGTGCCCCGGTCAATGGCTTGATCAAAGCTGAAAGGGCTAGCGCCTTCTTTGAAGGTGATACCACCACTGATCGACAAATTGGTGTAGTCCAGGAAGGGTTTGCTGAAGGTCCCCAGGGTCAACACTGGTCCTCCCGACAATTTGATCGCGGTTTGACGACGGCCATCGCCATAGACCGCTAGACGAGTGTTGACATTCGTGCGGAAGCGAAGACCTGGAACAATTGCCCTCGGTGAGTAGCGGTATGCCTTATCTGCGGTCAGGGCCGCCGCTTCTCCGCGCCAGATCGGATAGCTGCTGTTGAGCGAGCCGTAGAAATTGGCACGCAGGCTCTCGGTGAGGTCGCTGCTATTAAAGCTCTCCGCCTGGTAGTTGCCTACTCCGAGGCGCCAGATGTAAGCGTGGTATGAATCGCCCCATTTGAAACCTTTTCTTTGCTCAATTAAGCCACCAGCTCCCGCGTAGACACTGGTTTCGCCCAACGAGCCATTCCAGGTCCGGTAGCGATAGGCGCCAAAGAGGCGGGCTGTGATGTCCCCTATCCAGGGCAGCTCATAGTCGTTTTTGATGCTGCCCCAGTATCGGCTGCTATTGGCAAAGTTCTGCGGTTCGAAGTTGCTGATGTCGGCTTCTAGGCTGGCGTCCCAACCCCAGAGCTGGCCCTTGAGTTCAGCTTCAAGGCCGAACAGGTCCTGGATCGTGGTGGGTTGGTTGACGTCTTTGCTGTCTGCTGATTCGCCTGGTTCGGGATAGCTGTTGGTTTTGCCATTGATGGCGCGTTGCACCAGGAGTTGGGGCTCCAGGCTCAGGGTGTAATCACGGCTCAGTTCAATCGGTTTGAGATTGCGACCAACGAAGAAGCCGTCGCGATCTTTGTTGTCAATGCCAAAGACCCAGCGGTTCTCCACTTCCTCCTCCTTCTGGATGAGCTGCCGACGGGTCACCGGGATGGGCAACTGTTCTTCGACGATCAGCCGGTTGCGCCTCGCCGAAATCAGCACGTCGCCATTGGCTTGTTCCCTTGCGACCACATCCTCTGTATCGATCCTTGTTTGCGCCGGTGTGAAGGGGTCATTGCTGAATCCCATGCGGTCGGATTCCCAGCCATTCGGCGTGATCAGAATCTTCGAGGCCTGAACTCTCCAGCGACTGATCGTTCCATTGAGCAGTTGGTTTTTCCCTTGGCTTTTCAGTTGAGGGGGGTTGACTGCGCCGAAGCGGGTTTCAACCGAATTCGGACGTTGGACGGGCAGGCCGGTGCGTTGTTCGATGCTGAAGCTGCCCTGGTAAGAAAGGTTGGAAATCCGCTGATCGATCTGGACGATCGCCTCGTTCCGCATGGCCTGCTGCTGGGCCGGGGGGATCGGTTGCTGCTGGGTGGTCTCATTGCTCGAGACATGCCGCTGAGGATCACCTCCGTCGCCAAGAGCGATCGAGTCGAGGCGGTCGGAGAGTATCGAGGGGTTGACGCGCTGGTCGCGATCCGGGTCTTCACATTCCGGCAGGGGAGGCATCACAGCGCTCTCCCGTTTGGATGTATCCCGTCCCCAGCGGTAGCGGAGGCCCAGCAAGTAACCATTGCTCCCTTCGGTGACCCCTGAATAGGTGCCGAAGGCTCCGGAGCGATGATGAACCCGACCAACGAGTGACAGGTTGGAGGAAACCGCTGCTTCCACCTCGAAGGCGAGGTAGTTCAGCAACTGGGTGTAATTCTCGCGGTACGTTTTCTCGTAAAGGCTGACATCGGTGTTGTAGCTGACGCCCTCAATAACACTGAAGCTCAGCCAAGGCTGCACCCAGATGCGTGCTCCGATCCCGATCACCGCTTCGCCGAAGCTCTGGGGAGGCAGGTCGGCGTAGGGAGTGCTCTGGTTGAAATTGCCGCCCTGTTGCTGCATGGCGATGTGGCTGAACAGGTCAGCCTCAAGTTCAACGGCGAGTGGACCAGCGCGCATGATTCGTTTCTGCACGCCGACGCCCAACACAGCTTCCGGACGCATACGACCGTTGAACAGGAAGGTGTCGCCGAAGTGGGCATCAATCATCTGACCGCCCCAGGCCGTCACTGCCCAGAGTTGTGGATGCCAGTTGGGAACCGGAGGAAGCAGCGGTGGACAGGCCACAGGAGGCATGTCTTCACGGTTTGCTGGCGTGGCTGATGTCGTTCGAGAGGTTGTTAATGGTTTGGTAAGGGGCTCTTCAAGGTCGATGACGCCGTAAACGTCGTTGAGTTGACCTTCTTGTTGAACGAGGTTGTAGCGGAAGCTTGACGCTTGAAAATATTGATTGCCACGCCTGAAACGGATAGCGCCGCGGGCGTAGAGCGTGCGGTAGGCAGCATCAAATTCGACGCGATCGGCGCGAAGTTCAGCGTTCCCGAGCTGAACCGAAACGTTGCCTTCAGCGATTGACGCCTTGGAATTGGTGTCGGTGTATTGGCGGTCAGCCTGAATGTTGATTCGCGACGGTGAAACAGTCACGATGCTTTGTTCAGCCGATTCAGACCAAACGGGCAATGCCGTAATCGAACCCGTGATCAGGGTTCCGGTCATTGCAATTAAAAGGCGGTGCGCCGCCAAGGTAATCGAGCTGTCGCCCTCGAGCTTGACAGCTCATTTCAGAAATCACGGTCCGATCAGACCAGTGCGTGGCGCGGTCTGATCGGGAGGGTGAATCAATCTTCCAGGTCTTTGCGGCTGGGGGTGCGGCTTGGATCGCTCGCAAGAAACCCGAATACGAAGATGCCGAGGAAGAAGAAGACGACCGAGTAAACGGAGATCTTGAGGGCGAGCATGGAGACCGACCGGCGTCTGTGACAAGGACATCATCCTATGGGGCATGACAGCGTCAGCAGGGGAATGAACCCTGAACAGGTCGTTCGATCGGAGTGGATTGAAACGTTTCGCAGTCGCTCTCTTTGTGATCTGCGTGCCGGGTGGCGCCGCTCAGGTGCCGCCCAGGCTGGTTTTTTTCTCGATGAAAGCTGGGGCTCAACGCACCGTCCCGACTGGGCCAAACGGGGCCTGTTGATCTGGCCAAGGGGGCGACAGTGGCTGCGGCTTGAGCAGCGGTTGAGCTGGCCTAATGGCTGGTGTGCCAGTGATTCCTGCCGTGCGCGGCTGGTGCTGAGCTGGTGGGCCGAGCAGATGCGGCTCTGGGTGGATGGCGTGCTGGTTCATGAGGGAGATCTGTTCGATACCGCCTGTCGCTGGCCGCTGCCTGGGCGTTGTCGTCAGGGTGAGTCGCTGGATCTTGTATTGGAGCTCTGCAGCCCGTTGCATGACGACGGAGCTCTGATCAGCAGCCATCTAGACCTGGAGCCGCAGGCCGCTGGCCCTGACCCTGAGGGCACGTTGTTGCCTGCGGCCTTGGAGCTGCATTTGGCGGCGGATGGAGACCTGCCGTCGCATTGGGCGGATTTGGACCCCAGCGGTGTTGAGGCGCAGGCCGCTGTCGCAACGCACCTGCATCAGGTGGACCCTCCGCGAGGGTTGTTGCATTGGCTGGGTCATGCCCATCTCGATCTGGCTTGGCTCTGGCCGGTCGCCGACACCTGGCAGGCCGCTGAACGCACCTTCCGATCAGCGTTGGCTCTGATGCGTCGCTGGCCCGAGCTGCGCTTTGCCCATTCCACGCCGGCCCTTTACGCCTGGATGGAGAAACATCGGCCGGCTCTGTTTGCGGAGATCCAGGCGGCCAGCCGCGCCGGCCGCTGGGAACCGATCAATGGCCCCTGGGTGGAGACTGACTGTGTACTGGTTAGCACGGCGTCGTTGTGGAACCAGTTCGCTCTTGGTCAGAACGACAGCCGGCGCCGCTTCCCGGAATGGACCCATGAGCTGGCCTGGTTGCCGGACAGCTTTGGCTTCGCTGCTGGCCTGCCTGCGGTGGCGGCCGCCACCGGTGTGCGCTGGTTCTGCACCCACAAGCTGGCCTGGAATGCTGAGAACCCTTTCCCCCATCGTTTGTTCCGCTGGCGCGGACGGGGACGGTCTGAACTGCGCAGCCTGATGCTGCCGCCGATCGGGCGCCGCGCCGACCCTGAGGAGATGCTGGGAGAGCAGCGGGCATGGCAGCGGGCCACGGGGTTGGAGGCGGCGCTCTGGATTCCGGGTGTTGGTGATCACGGTGGCGGTCCCACAGAGGAGTTGTTGGAACAGATCGAGCTCTGGGAGGGGCAAAAAGCCGCTTTGCCCACCCGCGCCGGCACGGTGAGGGAGTTTTTGAAAAATCTGGAGCAGGATGATCAGGCCTGGCCGGTGTGGCGTGATGAGCTCTTCCTGGAGTTGCACCGCGGTTGCGCCACCAGCCGTCCTGATCAGAAGCGCCACAACCGAACGCTCGAGCGGCTTTTGCGGGAGGCCGACATTGCTTCGGCCCTGTTGGCCATGGCCGGCCGGGACAGCGGCAGCAGCGATTGGCGCCCGCTGTTGTTTCAGCAGTTTCACGACATTCTTCCGGGAACTTCGATCCCGGAGGTGTTTGAGCAGGCGGAACCGGTTTGGCGTTCGGCCCGGCGCCAAGCTCGCCAAGAGCGCGACCGCCGGCTGGCAAGGCTGTTGTGTCCGAACGGCACAGCGGCGGCATGGAGTTGGTGGGGTCTGCAGCCTTTGGCGACCTGGTCGCCTCTGGTTCGCCTCCCGGCGGGTTCGTGGTCAGCCGACGCCGTTTCACTACCGCAGCAAGCCGCTGCCGGTGGTGGCACCTGGGTGCAGTTACCGCGTCAGCACGGGACTTGTTCTGTGCCGCTACGGTGTGAACCGGGTCTGGCGTCCTGCGCTGCTGAACCTCGCCAGCCCGTGGTCATCACGGCGCTGGGGGCGGAAACTTGGCGCGTAGGCAACGGTCTGATCGAGCTCGATGTCTCCGCGGCTGGACTGCTGGCTCTGCGGGATCGCGATGGACGGGACCAGCTGTCGTCGCCCTTGCAGCTGGAGCGCTATTGGGACAGCGGCGAATTCTGGGATGCCTGGGATCTGGCGGCGGACTACCGATCTCAGCCCCTGGGCGTGGTTTGCAGGGATTCCCTGGAATGGCTCGACCAGGGCCCCCTGGTGGCGCATCTGGTGCTGCGGCGCCAGCTCGGCGCCACTTGCATGCGTCTGGACCTGCGGCTGAGGGCCGACATACCGTGGCTGGAGCTGATCTGCAGCATCGACTGGTGTCAGACCCATGAGCTGCTGCGCCTGGAGCTGCCGCTGGCGACCCCCGCCGTCCGTATCGCTGCCGACACCAGCGGAGGGGTGATCGAACGACCCGCTGAACCGATGACGGCTCGGGAACAAGCCCGTTGGGAAGTCCCTGTAATCTCCTGGTTCGCTTCGCAGTCGCCAGCTCCCGGTGGGGGGATGGCTGTGTTGCTGGACGGCCCCCAGGGTGTGGATTGGTCCTCAGACCGACTCGGCATTTCGCTGCTGCGTGGTCCGACCTGGCCTGACCCCAGCGCTGATCAAGGGTGGCATCGCCAGCGTTTGGCCCTCATGCCGTACTCCGGTTGTTGGAGCGATACCGGTGTGCCGCAGGCGGCCATTGCATTTCGCGAGCCTGGGTGGTGTGCGGCTTTGCCGGCGGAGCTGCGTCAGTGGTTCCCATCGCTGCCGCTTCAACTCACGCCGGTGGCATTGGAACGCCATTCCGACGCCTGCCTGCTGAAGCTGCTCAATGCGGGGTCAGCGCGCTGCCGCTGGACCCCCGGAGCGGGGTGGAGTGTCCGCAGGGAAGCTGATTCAAGTGCTGCTGCTGCCGTGGTGATCGCCCCGGGAGAACTCGTCTCCCTGGTGGTGTATCAGTCCTCGTGATCGTCGAACGGGTCGTCGAGTGCTTTTGATGGAGGCCCAAAGGCCTGGTACACGCCAAATCCGGTGAGTCCGAACAAAACGGCGAGCACGCCAATGGCGACGGACAGGGCTGGGGACGACGTTTCCATCACATCTCTCGACAGGATCAACCCCGAACCAGGGGTGGGCCCCTACAGTATCGAGACTTCAAACCACCCGAGACCCGGCGTCGCTATGGCACAACGCACTCGTCTGGGAGACCTTCTCCGCCCACTGAACTCCGAGTACGGCAAGGTGGTTCCCGGATGGGGTACTACTCCCGTGATGGGCATCTTCATGGTGCTGTTCCTGGTGTTTCTGCTGGTGATTCTTCAGCTTTACAATAAATCCCTCATCCTCGAGGGTATCAATGTGAACTGGAACGGCCTCGGCTGATCTGCACCCATGAACATCTTCGGCGTCGGTCTCCCCGAAATGGCGGTTATCGGCGCCGTTGCCCTGTTAGTTTTTGGGCCTAAGCGCCTGCCAGAACTTGGGCGGACCCTCGGAAAAACCCTGAAGGGCTTCCAATCAGCGTCCAAGGAATTCGAGCGCGAGATCAACAAAGCCATGGCTGAACCGGAGGTGTCCGGTGACGCTGCGAAGACGGCCGAAGAACTTCCGCCCAGCGACTGAGTTGTTCCAGCGGTATGACCACTGATCTCAAGCTGGTGGTGGGACTGGGAAATCCAGGTGCGAAATATGCCGGCACCCGCCACAACATCGGCTTCATGGCCCTCGAGCTTTTGAGCGAGCGCTCTGGATTCAGTTTTCGTCAGCAAGCCAAATTGCACGCTCTTGTCGTAGATACAGGGGTGGGTGAGCAGCGGCTGCGTTTGCTGATGCCCCAGACCTACATGAATGACAGCGGTCGCGCGATTCGTGCTGCCCTCGATTGGTTCGGCCTGGAGCCCCACCAGCTGCTGGTGCTGGTGGACGATATGGATCTTCCGCTCGGTCGTTTACGGCTGCGGGCCCAGGGCAGTGCTGGTGGGCACAACGGCTTGCGCAGCACCATTCAGCATCTCGGAACCCAGGCGTTCCCCAGGCTGCGGATCGGCATTGGTACGCCGGCTGAGAACCCTACCGAACGTCGTGCCCGAACGGTGTCCCATGTTCTTGGTCCGTTCAGCAAGGTGGAGCAACCCTGTGTCGGCGCTGTTCTTGATGCTGTTTTGGACGGGATTCAACGTCTTCAGCGCCAGAGCTTTGAGCGCGCTGGAACCTGGATCAACGGCTTTCGCTACGACCTGGAGCCTGGAGACTGATGCCGGCTCTCCCGGCGACAACGGCGCATTTACGGGTGCTCCGCCAGTGTTTTCAGGCCAAGTGCGTGGAGGGTGAAGTCTCAGCTGGAGGCTTCGAGTGGCAGTTCTCCTGGGCCTTTGACCGCGGCGAACTAGTGGTAGAGCCGTCCTTGGGACGTGCCCTGATCGAGGATGCTCTTCGGCGGTTTCTGGTGCGTTCTGATTACAGGCTGGAACCGGGGGGTGACTACACCTTCATGGTCAGGACCAGGTTCTGAGCGAGAACGTGGGAGCAGGCTCCGGCCATTTCAGGCGGCACTGCAGGTGCTCCTCGAGCATCACCAAAGCTGCAACAGCATCCAGATCCACCGGTGGAATGCGCAGTCCTGTCGGCAGCATCCGTCGCCAACCTCGAGCCGGCCACAGCGTCCAGTAACGCTGTCTTGCCCTCAGGGTTGTTCCCTGCTCCGGAATCACGGTAAGATGGCTCAGCCGTTCCAGTCGCTTGATCCAGGCTCGGCTGCCCGTGCCATCGCCGATCAGGATGCGGTTGAGAGTTTGGTCTTGATGCCACTGCTCCAGCCAGGGTTCCACGGCATCCGGCGCCAGCACATGCCCTTCGCACACGAGGCCGAGCTGAAGATCGGCCAGCACAAGACCACATTTGCAGCGACCTGGATCGAGAACGGCCACCCGTTTCATGGGGAGGCCTGAATTGTGACGACGACAGTATCGGCGCTGTCGCTGACCCCTGCGGAAATCACGTCCAAGACCACGCTTTGGCTGGGTCCTTCCACCAGGGTCTGGGCCAGTTGGGAGAGGTCTGATCCATCGAACTGAAGCCCCTCGGTGAGGGATCCCCGGCGCTGCACCTCGGCATAGGCCGAGGCCAAGAGAAGGTTCAGTCGTGTGCGAATGCCCTCTGGCGTGCGTTCATCCGGTTGCAGTGTGGTGGTGGCCAGCACGTCTCCGCGTTGGGCCACCGGCCGGTTGGGACGCACCTCGGGGAAGGCGTACACTGCCGTTTCACCCCGCAGCACATTGGTGGCGGAGCGCAGCGAGATCACCCAGGTCTCCGGTTTGCGGATGATGCTTTGCAGGCGTTCCACGTCGCTGCGCGGAACGCGGATCAACTGGCGTTCGGGCGCTTCACCCGGCCTCACCTTGGTGTAGGCATTGAGATTGGCCTCCTGCAGCAACCTGTCGACAGCCTGTTTGGCCTGGTCCGGAGCATCGAGACGCACCGCTGCTCTCGCCAAGGTTTGTCCGCTACTGATCACCACCGATCCACGCCTCAGGGCAACCAGATTGCGTTCCAGTTCTTTGAGTTCCTGCTCACCGGCACGGATGCGGCTGCGAACGCTGTTGAGTTCGGCTTCCGTGCGCTGGATGTCCGCATCACGAGAGGCGATGTCCTGGCTGAGGCGTTCACGGTCGGCTTCGAGTTGGGCCAGCTCCTTCTGAAGAGGGGCCAGTGCGAGGCGCAGGGTGTTGGCCCGTTGCTGCGATTGCTTGAGCTCAGTGGCGACCCGCTTGGTTTCCATTTGGGTCTTGTCCCGTTCCCGCTCGGCTGTCTCCAGCTGTTGCCGGCTGTCCTGGAGTTTCTGCTGCAGAGTATCCAATTCAAATAGGCCCACCCGCAGCTGCCGGCTCACCAGTAGCATCAGGCCAAGTGAGAGTGCGCTAATCAGGCTGCCGGTCAACACCGTGATCAAAACGGCGGTGCGCCGTGGGCGCATCCTGAACAAACTCAGTCGCGCTTTGCCGACGCGGCTACCTAAGCGGTCGCCCAGGGTCGACAGCACGCCCCCGAGTACCAATAGAACCAGGATCAGTGCCCAGCCGCTCATGGCTGCGCAAGGCGGGCGATGGCAGGCCTAGCTGAAGCGTTTGGCCAGAGCGATCGGATCCAGAACGGTGATTTTCTTGCGGTCAATCTGAACCAGACCGGATTGACGCAAGTCTCCCAGCAAACGCGTGATTGTGACGCGTGTTGAGCCAATTGCTTCGGCGATGGCTTGATGGGACAGGCGCAGGTCGATGGTGATGCCCAGCTCATCCGCCACGCCGAAATCCCTGCAAAGCACCAGCAGGAAGCTCACCAGCCGGGATGACATATCCCTATGGGTGAGGGTTTCAATCATCGTTTCGGTCTGCAGAATCCGGCTGGAGAGACCCTGCAGTAAGCGCAGGCCAACGTTGGTGTCTGCTTCGATGGCGGCCTTCACGGAGGTCGCTGGTGCCGTCACCATTTCGACCCGGGTGAAGGCCACAGCGTGGTAAAAACGATCGGAACGTTGACCGGTCAGCAGCGACAGCACCCCAAAGAGGCTGTTCTCGCGGAGTAAGGCCACGGTGATCTCTTCCCCCGATTCGTACACGCGGGACAGACGAACGGCTCCTCGGCGGATCAAATACACTCGTTCTGCGGGATCTCCGGGGAAGAAGATGGTTTTGTTGCGATCCACCAGTTCACTGCTGGCGCCATCGAGACCCCGGATGATCTCCAGCAGAGAACGGTTGGCCGGTTCTGCGCTGGGAGCTGGAGCCACCATCTGCGGGGCATATCGGCTGAAACCTCGGCTACTGGTCATGACAAGCCCCTGGTGAAGCGAAGTTACGGAGCCGGCGGTGGCCGCCATGTAGTGGATATTACGTAACGCTGCTGTGCTCGGTGAAGGTCTGGCGTTGCGCCTGCATCAGGGATATCAATCCCGGCTCCGCTAAATCCAGCAGCTCATTGAGTTGGCTGCGACTGAAGGGCGCTCCCTCCGCAGTTCCCTGGATTTCCAACAGACGGCCATCGCCGGCCTGCACAACGTTCAGGTCGACCTCGGCTCGGCTGTCTTCGCTGTAGTCCAGATCCAGCAAGGCCTGGCCATCAACCAAGCCAACGGATACGGCCGCCACCTGGTCGACCAGGGGCGATTGCTCCAGGACTTCTTGTTCCACTAGTGATCGGCAGGCCTGGTCCAGGGCGAGCCAAGCCCCGGTGATCGAGGCCGTCCGGGTCCCGGCGTCCGCTTGGATCACGTCGCAGTCGATCAGCAAGGTGCGCTCACCAAGGCGCTCCATGTCGATCACGGCGCGCAGGCTGCGGCCGATCAGCCGCTGAATTTCCTGGGTGCGACCCGAGAGTTTCATCAGCTCCCGTGATTGTCGCTGTGGGGTGGATCCGGGCAGCAGCCGGTATTCGGCGCTGAGCCATCCCAGCCCTTCTCCCTTGCGCCAGCGGGGAACCTTGTCCTCCAAGCAGACGCTGCAGAGAACAGCGGTTCGGCCCGTGTGAACCACAAGGGAGCTCAAGGCAAACCCCATGGGATTCCAGGTCACCGAGAATGGTCGCAACTGCTGCGGGCGACGGCCATCAGTGCGGTGTTCAGGGGATTGGCTCATTGGTGGTGTGCAGTTCGTCAAGCCTCGCAGGCGGTTGGTTCTCGCCCTGTCCAAACACCATGGGTGGTGTCAATCCCCTTGTGGAATGTGATCTCGCCGCTACATTTGAGCTCTCGCCGGGGGCGCCCGGACAGATGCTTCCGTGATGATCACAAGCCTCGCTGACCCCCAAGCCGTCCAGAACTCATTGGATCGCGATCAGCAGGTTTTGCAGCGGGTAGGCCTCAGGCCCTTACCTCCGGTCTCTGATCCGCCACCCCTACATCTGGTGGCTCCTGAGGGGCAGCTGCAAGTTCATACAGCGCCCTATCGCGGCACTTTCGCCAATGTTCTGAGTCAGGCCATGCGTGCTGCCGGCTTGGGCAGTCGTGTTCTGATCACTCAGTTCCTCAAAGGGGGCGTTCAGCAGGGACCGGCCGGCCGGGTACAGCTCTGCGGAGACCTTGTCTGGCTGCGGCCGGAAGTGCCCCTCTGCCTCTCCTCACCGGGGCATTCTGGTGGCGCGGAGGCGGTGGCTGCGGTTTGGTCCATCTGTCGCCAGCATCTGATCCAGGGAGATCTCGACCAGCTGGTCTTGGATGAAATCGGCCTTGCAGTGGCCTTCGGATACCTAGATGAAGCGGACGTGATTGCAGCCCTTGAGCAGCGGCCCGCTTCGATGGATGTGATCATCACTGGACCTGCAATCCCCGCCGGTGTGGTGGAGATGGCAGATCAAGTCACGGAGGTGCGCCGAGGTTTCTGATGCTTAAGTGCGATCGCTGGATCACTGAACAGGCCGGGCAGGGAATGATCGATCCATTCCAGAGCGGTCTGGTTCGTCACCTAGACCCGGAGCAGAAGTTTCGACCGGTGCTGAGTTTTGGTTGCTCTTCCTATGGCTACGATCTGCGCCTGTCTCCCCAGGAATTTCTGATCTTCCGGCATGTTCCGGGCACGGTGATGAACCCCAAGCGGTTCAACCCGGCCAACCTTGAGCCTACCCCCCTTCATGAGGATGAAGATGGACGCTACTTCATTCTTCCGGCGCATTCCTACGGCCTCGGTGTGGCGTTGGAGAAGCTGCGGGTCCCCCCCAACATCACCGTGATCTGTTTGGGCAAGAGCACCTATGCCCGCCTTGGAATCATCGTGAACACCACTCCGGCAGAAGCGAGCTGGGAGGGTCACCTCACCCTTGAATTCAGCAACAGCTCCGGCGCTGACTGCCGGATCTATGGCGATGAAGGCATCTGTCAGCTGCTGTTTTTTGAGGGTGATCCCTGCTTGACCACCTACAGCGATCGACAAGGCAAGTACCAGCATCAACCGGAACGGGTGACGCTGGCCAAGGTCTAGCCCTCCCTGGATTACGGGGCAAGTCGCGCCCGGTGAAGCCTGCTTTTTTCGTACCAGGCTGCGAATTCAGGAGCCCAATCCACCATGTGGGGCCACATCAGATCGCAGAGCTGGCGGATCTCTAACTGGGCATCGAGCTTGGCCCGCAGATCCATGAAGTGAAGGAACGCCCGCAGGCTGAAGCTCACCACAAAGTGCTGGCGGTAGTCAAAGGGAAGGATGCCGCGGGCGTGCTCTTCGGCGAAACCGGCCTTGAGCAGATCCCTGTAGCGATTGGCGGCGCTTCGGCACAGATCGAGATCTTGTTGGCGTAGTGCTTCGGTGTAGGCGTATTTTTTGCCCTGCCGATCGCTGTACTCACCGATGGGCCGCAGGTAAAACACCTCTTCTAGATCCAGGGCTCCATCCGCTGCACGGCAGATGCGTTGACCAGTGTAGCGCATCGATTGCACGTCGAAGCTCACCCCAACCCGGTGGGTGCGGGCCTGCTGCATCACCGAGTGCGGGAACCAGCCCACGTTCAGCACGATCTGCGCATGCTCCATCGGGCCGTAGTGGCCGCGTTCTCCAGACAGCAGACGTTTCACACAGATCTCTCCAGCCCGCTGCTCATCGGGCCAGTTAGCACGATCCCCGACCACGAACCCTTCGCTGTAGTCCTGATGCATGGCGGCGTACACGCATTGCTGCGGGTTCGGTGTAGCTGCGATCAGATTGACCCGAAAGCGGTCCATGGGAGCGTCAGAGTGACGAGTTGTGGTGATCCTGGCGAGGCGTGTCAACCATGGCTGCGGGGTCCGGCGTTGGCCGGGCTCGAGGCACCTACCAACGCACTGTCCGCGGAGAAGGGCGTCAGCAGCCGGCTGATGTCACCGACTCCAGGCAAGGCCGGCAACGGCTGATCTTCAAGCAGTGCTGTGGTGAGCAGCTGGAGTTCCGCAGCGCCGCGCAAACCGAGGGATCGCCCCTTGGCCTCCCCCTCAGCGTTGAACAGATTCAACTGGGGAATGCCGTTGACGTCGTAGCGATCAACGAGATCTTGCCAACGGGGGTTGTCGACATTTACCAGAACAACATCGAGTCGATCTCGCGATTGCTTCTCCAAATCCAGCATCGAAGGCGCCATCTCCCTGCAGACCTGGCACCAATCGGCATAGAACTCGATCAGCGTTGGGCGTCCGTTGGCTAATGCCGTTTGCGGGTCCAGGGATCGTCTTGCCAGCTGCTCCATTGGGCTTTCGCTCTGAATGCCACCGCGTAAGACAACCAGGCCAATGGCCAGAGCCACCGCAATCAGCACCAGCACCCATCGCTGTGCTGTTCCAAGGGGCGAAGACTCCGGAGTGCCTGTCATCGCACGTCAACCGCAGCGGTCACTCTGGCAGCTCCTTCGAAAGGCCACCGTTACCTTGACTCCATGCCAATTCTGCGACTGCTGAGCTTTCCGGTTCGGGCGCCGTTGCTGACGGTGCTGTTTCTCGTTGCGGTTGTGCTCGGCAACCATTGGCAGATTGCTCAGCCCTCCTTCACGTCTCTCTATGGCGTGAGTGCGGCTTGGTTCTGGTGTTTCGTGCTGCTGCAGACCCAGGTGGTTGTCGTCTTCTGCACGATGCCCGATCTGCTGTTGCGACAGGTGTCGTTGCTGATGGCGTCGAGCCGGGTGATGACGTTGGTGGTCACGCTGCTGGTGGTGATCACCGGTGGCATCTACCTGTTGAAGCTCAATGTGCTCACCGACGTGCTGATCCTGGCCTCAGCCGTGCTGTTGGCTCGGCTCGATCTCATCCGCATCGGTGTTCTGCCCGCCGCTGGGATCTGCCTGCCTCTGATGAGTTTGGTCGTGATTGGTGGCATCGTCGCCGGCACGCTTCTGCCCCACCCCACCGCCAGTCTCTTTGCAGAAGGATTGATTGCCGCCTAGGTAGCCGAGCAGATTGTCGAGCACTTTCTTGGTGTAGAAGCGTGTTTCCGGGTAGGGAATACGTTCCACCCAGAGTGCATCGTCGTCCGTATCCATGGGTTGCGCCCAAGAGGCCACGGCACCGGGCCCGGCGTTGTAGCTGGCAATGCTGCGAAAGGGGTCGTTCTCCCATTGCTCCAGCAAGTGGTTGAGATAGCGCGCACCCAGTTCGAAGTTGTTGGCGGGATCCTTCAGCATCGGCGGGCTGGTCGGTGCGCCAGCCATCTCTGTGGCTGTGGAGGGCAGCAATTGCATCACGCCAACGGCTCCGGCAGGGGAGACGACCCCAGGAGCGAAGCGTGATTCCTGTTTGGCGATCGCTCGCAGCAGATTGGCCTGAATGCCTTCTTGCTCTGCCGCTGTCTGTATCTCAGCTTCGAAGAGGCGAGGGAATTGGCTGCGATGCAGAAGACTCCGTTGCTGGCAGCTCGGATCACGCCAGCGGAGGCTGAGCCACCAGAGCTGGTCCAGTCCCATCCAGGTGTCCCCAACGGCAAGGCGAAGCCTACCTTCGGCGAGACGTTCCTCGGGTGGCGGCGGGACTGCGGGATCTCCCTGGGCCTGCCAGGCCTCCCAGGCGGCGTGTACCTGGCCCAGGCGCCAAAGTTCGTTCACCAGGCGGTGGTGGCTGTTAAGCGGTTGCCAGGCTGGTGGCTCTTGCTGTGGGTCTGGGGATCGCAAAGCCAGGGGTTCGGCCACACCCAGGTGCTCCATGGCCCGCCATCGGTAGTAGCCCCCGGGGAAGGCCCTGATCAGGCGGAGCCAGGTGCGTTCCGCCTTTGCCGTTTCGCCGAGTTGCTTGTGGCTAAACCCCAACCAGAACAACCGCCGTGTCTCCAACGGTGGCGGCAAGGGGCCATCCTCATCGTGGCGTTCCAGCAGGGCGCGGGCACGATCCCAATCCCCAGCCAGAAACGCCTCGCGGGCGAGGTCCCATTGGAGTTGCCAGATGTCGGGGTCGTTGGGCCAGCGGCTCAGGGCGGCATCCGCCCCATCGCCGCCGGCGAGTCGTACGCGAGCCGCGGCAACGGCGGCTGAGCGCTCCTCAAGGGCAGCTGGAAGGGCATCCAGAACCCCAGGCTGGGCATCGAGCGGTTCGCTCAACATCCGCGCTGCTTCAAGGCTGGCGGGGTGGTTTGGGTGGCTCTGGGCCAGCGTCAGAAGCTGGGCTGTACCCGCACCATGGTCGCCATGTAGTAGCAGAGAACGACCGATGGCCAGCTGGGTCTCCGGGGAAGCGTCACGCTCCTGAAGACAGGTCAGTGCGGTGTCGGCATGGCCTCGTTTTGCCAGTGCTTGCGCCAAGGTTTGGCGCTGGTCGGGCTGGGGTGCCTGCACCCCTGTGGCTTGGCAGGCGTCAAGCATCAGCTCCAGGGCGCCGGCTCGGCGCGCATTCCAACGGGCCAGGTGCAGGGCGCCTTGATGGCTTGCCAGCGCTTCGGAACCATCCCGAGCCGCTAAGGTC
Source organism: Parasynechococcus sp. (assembly GCF_042954245.1). Classification (GTDB taxonomy): domain Bacteria; phylum Cyanobacteriota; class Cyanobacteriia; order PCC-6307; family Cyanobiaceae; genus Parasynechococcus. Next base: position 1,858 of record NZ_JBGKDP010000105.1, on the reverse strand, counting down.
AGTGCTGCTGGGTGCGCGGGTTGCTGTTGGAGCAGCTGCTGATGAAGAACGGGGTTGTTGTTGCCAAGAGCTAACCGAGCCCAAGCGGAGCCGGGTGCTTCGGGAAAGCGATCCAATAGGAGCTGCCAAGTCTCAGCGGCTTCAGATGCCTTGCCCTGGGTGGCGGCGGTGAGGGCTGCACGTTCGAGCACTACAGCCGCTATCGGATCGCGCCCCCAGCCTTGGCCATGGAGCAGTTGCGGTACCCCATCCCTTGCCACCATCAACAAGGCGGCCTCTCGACGGGTCTGCGGATCGATGGCCCAGCGGTAGTGCTGCCAGAGCCTTGCCTGCGAGACCTCAGGAGTGAGGCGCTGATGCTGCTTGTTCAGCAGTTGCTGCCCGCCCCATGCAGCCAACCAACTGAAACCAGCAACTGAAACCAGCATCAGCGTTCCGATTCGCGGCCCTGCCTGCACAGCCAACCTGGAGCTCGTGTCATTCTGATGCTCCTCAGATCATTGGCGAGCCTTTGATCGCCTGCGGGCTGTGGAGGGCAGAGCTGCACCTGTCACGTCCTTGGGAATCAGCCTCAGAGGTGCTTCCTATGGTGCCGTCCACGATTGAGACCCATGGTTCAAAAGGCGTGCCCCCCGATCGGCCCCGCTCTCGGTGACGCTACGCCAGGGTTTGGGACCGATGGGATCCGTGGGCTTGCCGGCACGGTTCTCACCCCCGCCTTGTGTCTTCAGTTGGGCTATTGGGTCGGCCGGGTTCTGCAGGCGGAAGGTCCTGTTCTGATCGGGATGGACTCCCGGACCAGCGGCAGCATGGTGGTTGCTGCCCTAACGGCCGGTTTGACGGCGGCCGGTCGCGATGTATGGACCCTTGGTCTCTGTCCGACGCCGGCGGTTCCGTTGTTGATTCGCCAGCTGGGGGCCGCCGGCGGCCTGATGGTCTCCGCCAGCCATAATCCCCCTGCAGACAACGGCATCAAAGTGTTTGGGGCCGATGGCGCCAAACTCAGCGCCTCTCGTCAGGCCCAGGTGGAAGCTGGTCTGAAGGGGCAGACGCCCATGGCTGAGCAGGGAACATTTCGCTGCGGTGTGGCCCGATCCAGCGCCGATCTCCTCGATGGCTACAGGGAGGTGTTGCAGCAATCGGTGGCTGAACGGCGACTGGGTGACGTTCCCATCGTTTTGGACCTCTGCTGGGGATCCGCGACGGCCTGTGGTGCCGATGCCTTCCGTGCCTTGGGGGCTGATGTCACCGTGCTCCATGGGGAACCCGATGGCTCCCGCATCAACGTGGCTTGCGGGTCAACCCATCTGGAACCGCTGCAACGGGCTGTGATCGAGCGCGGCGCGGCAATGGGTTTTGCCTTTGACGGTGATGCCGACCGGATGCTGGCGGTGGATGGTCGCGGCCGCATCATCGACGGCGACCACGTGCTTTTCCTATGGGGATCCGTGCTGCAGGAGCAGCAGGCGCTCCCCGATCAGCGGTTGGTGGCCACTGTGATGTCGAACCTCGGCTTCGAGCGGGCCTGGCAGCAGCGGGGTGGCACCCTCGATCGCACGTCGGTGGGAGATCAGCACGTCCATGCCGCGATGGTGGCCAGTGGCGCAGCCCTCGGTGGAGAACAATCCGGCCACATTCTTTCGGCCTCCCATGGGCTGTGTGGCGATGGTGTTCTGACCGCCGTGCAGCTGGCCACCCTGTGCCATGCCCAGGGCATCAGCCTCAGCGATTGGTTGGACCGCAGTTTCCAGGCCTACCCGCAGAAATTGGTCAATGTGCGGGTGATGGACCGTTTGCGCCGTAAGAACTGGAGCGCGTGCACTGCTCTCACCGACGCCATTGCTTCAGCGGAGCAGTC
>NZ_JBGKDP010000104.1:0-1631 GCF_042954245.1 Parasynechococcus sp. | reverse complement strand
CCAGCAACCCGCTCCGGCGTCACGGCAACGGGTGAGTTGCCCAGGTCAAATCCCTCGAGCATCTGCCCACCGCGCTCACCAAGCAGGAGACGCGCATCGACAGGCCACGCCGCTGCCGCAGCGCGCAGATCGCCGAGGCTGGCGAAGGCCTGCACCGCCTCGGCACCGTTGTGCAACGCCCAGGCAATGGTGGTGGTAGCCCGCAGCACATCAATCACCACCGCCGCATCGGGGCGAAGGTCCTGCGGCATCTCTGCCGGCACATGGAAGTAGGAGATCTGCATGGCCACGCTGAACACCGGCGTGCGACACAGTACCGAGACCGCTTGCGCCGAGACCGTCATCCCATGGCCCTGTTCCAATCCGGTCCGGCCACCCGAGATCTGCGGGGCTTTCTCAAGCTTCTCGAGGATCGCGGCCAGCTGCGACGGATCACGGCACCGGTGGACCCCGACCTTGAGCTGGCGGCCATTGCCGACCGGGTGCTGAGCCGAGGGGGTCCCGCTCTTCTGTTCGAGAACGTGATCGGCTCTTCGATGCCGGTGGCCGTCAACACTCTCGGAACCGTGGAACGGGTGGTATGGAGCATGGGCCTCGAACGGGCCGAGCAGCTGGAGAAGCTGGGGTCACGCCTGGCCCTGCTTCAACAACCCCGCCCCCCCAAGGGACTGGAGGAGACCAAACGATTCGCCCGGGTCTTCTGGGACCTGGTCAAAGCCAAGCCCGACCGAGACCTCACACCCCCCTGCCGTCAGCAGGTGTTCCGTGGCGATGAGGTCGATCTCGACAACATCCCCCTGATCCGGCCCTGGCCCGGTGATGCCGGGGGCGTGATCACGCTTGGACTAGTAATCACCAAAGACCCCGAAACCGGTGTCCCCAACGTGGGCGTTTACCGGCTTCAGAAGCAGTCGGTGAACACGATGACCGTGCACTGGTTGAGCGTGCGCGGTGGCGCCCGCCACCTGCGCAAAGCTACCGCCATGGGCAAGAAGCTGGAGGTGGCGGTGGCCATCGGCGTGCACCCGCTGCTGGTGATGGCCGCAGCCACACCGATCCCGGTGCAGCTCAGCGAGTGGCTGTTCGCAGGCATCTATGCCGGAGAAGGGGTTCGTCTGGCCCCCTGCAAAACCATCGATCTGCAGGTGCCCAGCCACAGCGAAGTGGTGCTAGAGGGAACGATCACTCCAGGGGAAGTGCTGCCGGATGGTCCCTTCGGGGATCACATGGGTTTCTACGGCGGTGTGGAGGACTCACCCCTGGTGCGCTTCCACTGCATGACCCAACGGCGAGATCCGGTGTTTCTCACAACCTTCAGCGGCCGTCCTCCCAAGGAAGAAGCGATGCTGGCCATCGCGCTGAACCGCATTTACACGCCGATCCTGCGACAGCAGATCCCAGAGATCACCGACTTCTTCCTGCCGATGGAAGCGCTCAGCTATAAGTTGGCAGTGATCTCGATCGACAAGGCCTATCCGGGGCAGGCCAAGCGTGCTGCCATGGGCTTCTGGAGTGCCCTGCCGCAATTCACTTACACCAAGTTCGTTGTGGTGGTGGACAGTCACATCAACGTGCGCGACCCGCGCCAGGTGGTCTGGGCCATCGCGGCCCAGGTTGATCCCCAGCGCGAT
>NZ_JBGKDP010000103.1:0-4308 GCF_042954245.1 Parasynechococcus sp. | reverse complement strand
CCTTCACTTCATCGATAGGGCATCCCCTGCGATGAAGCACAGCAACATCCTCTTTCGTTTGGCACTGGGCGATCACGTCGTCCCTGTTGTCCAGACAGGTGTAGAAGGTCTGTCATGGGAGAGAGATTCCTGTTATGGCTCTCCCGCGATCAGGCCACAACCATCGGTGTGGCTGATCACATGAAGATTGTCTGGAGCATCAGCTCACACCCCGAGCTCAGCCCAGGTTTCGGCCAGCAACTGATCGAGGTTGGTTCCCATCGCTGCGGAAATGTACAGCACGGGACGACCACTCGCCGCTTCAAGGTCTTGCCGCAATGTGGGAAGGTCCTCTTGTGACACCAACTCCTGCTTGTTGATGACCAATAGACGTGGTCGATCAACAAGACCATGGCCATAGGCCTCCAGCTCCTGCTGGACGACGTTCAGGTCAGCCAGGGGATCCTCGGATCCGGCGTCTACAAGGTGGATCAGCAGACGGGTGCGTTCGATATGACGCAGAAAGTCGTGGCCAAGACCAGCGCCCTGGGCGGCCCCTTCAATTAAGCCTGGAATATCCGCGAAAACGGTTCCATCCCCACTGGGACGGCGCACCACACCAAGGTTGGGAACCAAGGTGGTGAAGGGGTAATCGGCAATCTTGGGTCGCGCTGCCGACAGCACGGCGATCAAGGTGCTCTTGCCGGCATTGGGAAGACCAATGATGCCCACCTCAGCGAGCAACTTTAGTTCCAGCTGCAGGGGCCATTCCTCACCCTCACGGCCCTCGGTGAATTTCTCCGGCGCGCGGTTGCGATTGCTCAGGTAATGGGCGTTGCCCAGACCACCTCGCCCACCGAAGGCAACGGTGAGACGTTCACCCGGCGCTGTGAGGTCGCCCAGAAGAATGCCGGTGCGCAGATGGCGTACCTCCGTGCCGCAAGGCACCTTGATCACCAGGTCTTTCCCTGATGCACCGGTGCACTTGTTCGGGCCACCGCGTCGCCCGTCGTCAGCAGCGAACAGGCGTTTGTATTTGAAGTCGAGCAAAGTTTGAAGGTTGCTGTCGGCCTCGAGAACCACGGGAGCCCCACAACCGCCGTCACCTCCGGAGGGGCCTCCAGCGGGCACATATTTTTCGCGACGAAATGCAGCGATGCCATCGCCGCCGCGTCCGCCTCGGACCGTGATCCGTGCCTGATCGATAAACTGCACGGTGCTGCCGGCTCAATCCAGTCCATAACCCTAAGATTCAGCCGCTGCAACTCTGCCGTTGGCCGGCATCCGTTTCGAAGACCTCAGCAAGACGTTCCCAGGACGCGGCAGCGGTGATCCCGTTGAAGTGATTCGTCAGTTAAATCTGACGATCAACAATGGCGAGTTTTTGGTGCTGGTTGGTCCCTCGGGCTGCGGCAAAAGCACCTTGCTGAGACTACTGGCCGGTCTCGATGATCCCACCGGCGGCGAAATCAAAATAGGAACCCGGCCCATCAGCGATGTGCCGCCAGCGCGCCGCAACGTCGCCATGGTGTTCCAGAGCTATGCGCTTTACCCGCATCTCAGCGTGCGGGACAACCTCAGCTTCGGACTGCGCAGAAGCCAGGCAAGATCAACATTCCAGCGAATCCAAGATCAAGCCTTTCGATCCACGCGCGCGTTGCCGAAACCACTGAGGGTGCGGTCGGTAAGAGAAGAACGAATCGAAGCCAGGGTTAACACCGTTGCCAGATCTCTGAAACTAACGGAATTGCTCGACAGAAGGCCAAAGGAACTGTCCGGCGGACAAAAACAACGGGTCGCCCTCGGACGCGCCATGGCGCGCAATCCTGAGGTGTTCTTGATGGATGAACCGCTCAGCAATCTCGACGCCAAACTCAGAACGAGCACACGCCAAAGAATCGTCGAGCTGCAGCGAGAACTGGGAACAACGACGGTTTATGTAACCCACGACCAGATGGAAGCGATGACCATGGGCGACCGCATCGCTGTGTTGAACCAAGGGCGCTTGCAACAACTGGGAACACCAATGGAGTTGTACAGGTGGCCCTCCAACATCTTCGTGGCCCAGTTCATTGGCAGCCCAGCGATGAGCTTGTTGCCCGTCACGGTGGGACCCAATGCAACCCTCATTTTGGGCAGTAAACGCATTCAGGTTGAAGGCGAAATGGTTGAGCCTTTGCTTCAACGAGAAGGCCAACATCTCACCGCAGGATTGAGGCCTGAACACTGGCATCTGGCACCGGCAACGAACCGGAATCTCCAAGCGGAGGTGAGCCATTGCGAACGTCTGGGCAATGAGCAGATCCTCACCTGTCGGCTCCTGGATGGTGATCAACTCATCCAAGTCAGAAGTTCAGCGGAGATCAATATCAATGCCGGCGATGCCATCCACCTCGACCCTGACCCCGCAGGCTGGCGGTTGTTTGAGGCGGATGGAGAAGCGATCCGTTAGCCACTGAAGCGGCTGAACCAGCTCAGCGCACCCAGACAACGCTGCAGCCCGGTCCGCCGTCCCCCTGCTCGGCATCGGTCACCCGTTCCACGTAGGGCACCGTGTCCAGCCAGGCGCGCAGGCCGCGCTTGAGCTTACCCGTGCCAATGCCATGGATCACCCAAACCGGCCCATTGGCACTCCGCAAGCATTCCTCGGCCGCCGCTTCGGCCTCATGCACCCGCATGCCCCGCACATCAAGGGTGTTGCGACTGGTGCGCACCTGAGCACCGCCGCCGCCGGCTGAACGGGCTTGCACCTTCACCACCGGCTTTGGAGGCGGCTCCGGCTTATGACCATCCAGGTTTTCCACCGCAGCTAGTTCCACCGTGGTGCGCATCACCCCGCAACGGACCGTCAGCTGAAGGCCGTCATCGGTGATGGCCAACACATCTGCAGCCTTGCCGAGGGCCAGTAAACGCACGCGATCGCCCACCGCCGGACGCCAGCTCGGCTTGGGTGCACGTCGTTCAGGGGTGGGGCGGTGATGGCCCTCCAAGCTGCGCAACCGTTGCCCAACCTTTCGCGCGGTTTCCCCATCCGCGCGCTCATCACGGAGACGACGAATCAGCGTGCGGACTTCCTTCTGGCCCTGGCGGATCGACTGCTCCAAGCGTTGACGGCCCTGCTCCTGGCGTTGCGCAGTCTGCTGCTTTTGCTTCTGCCAGCACTGGAGCAACTCCTCGTGCAGCAGCTCCGTGCGTGCCAAGAGTGCTGCAGCGTCTTCTGCCGCGGCCTGCTGGCGCTGCCGTTGCTCCTCCAAGCCTCGGATCACACTGTTCACCTCACCATCACCCCCTGGGGCCAACAGCTGCTGGGCCTGGTGAAGCACATCCGAATCGAGCCCCAGACGCGTCGCGATCGCCAGGGCATTGCTGCGTCCCGGAATTCCCCACAGCAATTCGTAGGTGGGGGACAAGGTCTCAGGATTGAAGGCCACAGAGGCATTCTCAAAACGAGCGTCGTCGTATTTGAGGGCCTTGAGTTCACCGAAGTGGGTGGTGGCAATCGTGAGCCGGGCCCGATCCGCAAGTGCCTTGAGCAAAGCGGTTGCCAGGGCCGTTCCCTCACTGGGATCCGTTCCGGCACCCACCTCATCCAGCAGCACCAGGGCAGGGGCACTGCCGCGCTGCAGCGCCTCAAGAATGCGCCCGATGCGCTTCACATGGCCGCTGAAGGTGGACAAGCTCTGCTGAAGGGATTGCTCATCTCCGATGTCCGCCAGCACCTGGGAACACCAAGGCAGGGAGGGTTGGCCTGAACAGGGCAAGAGCATGCCGGCGCGCGCCATCAGTGCTGCGAGGCCGATGCTTTTCAGGGTGACCGTTTTGCCACCGGTGTTCGGCCCGGTGATCGCCACCACCCGCAGCTCCGGCGACACCTCCACCGAAATGGGAACCACGGGCGGCCCATCCGCCCGCTTGTGCTGCCACACCAACAGTGGGTGCCGCAGACCTGAAAAGCGAAACGGAGCCTCCGCTGCCGGCTCAAGCTGCGGCTCAACGCCACCAAGCCAGCGGCCGTAACGCCCACGGGCCAGCGCAAGATCAAGCGTGCGCAGCACGGCCACCATCTGGTTGAGGGCAGGCGCCTCTTCAGCCACCAGACCACTCAGCTCCGCGAACACCTTGCGTTCCTCATCCCGGATGCGGGACTCCAGCTCCACCAGCTTGTTGCCCATGGTGAGCACCGAGCGGGGTTCCACAAAGAGGGTGCTGCCTGAGGCCGAACTGTCGTGAACTTGACCCGGCACCTGGCTCACCGCACCGGCCTTAACCGCCAGGACCGGACGGCCATGACGCTCGGCGATCACACTGTCCTGCAGAGATGGGGCCAGG
>NZ_JBGKDP010000102.1:0-3243 GCF_042954245.1 Parasynechococcus sp. | reverse complement strand
GATTCCCGATGCCCTTGCCGGTGCCGTCTGATGAATCCGAGTTCCCTTCCCGTTCAGCAGCGCATTGCACTCCTGGTGCAGGCCCTCGATGGTGCGGAGAAAACCAACAAGGCGTTGGCCACCTGTGCCGATGGGGACGCGATGGTGGACATCCTTCTGGGGGATTCGGCCAAGCTGGGTTTGGGGCTGACCCGTCGGGATCTCACGGAGACGCCGCCGATTCGCGACTGGATCTGGTTCAAGAACAACGATCCCCTGGTCACCGTCGGTGATGCCAAGCCCCGCTACCGCCGCGAAACCCCCGAAAAGCCCAAGCCAAACCCAAGCCAACCCAAGGAACGCAAGCGCTTTCTCGGTTTGTTCTGATCTGCATTCCGGATTCTTGGCGGTGCCTGGCTGAGCATCAGAATTGATGCATCTCCAGGTTGTTGCTTTGAACTTGCGCAGCCGCCGGCACTGGGTGATTGGAGATGTGCATGGCTGCCACCAGCCCCTTTGCCATTTGCTTGCCACCCTGCCGCCGAACGACCATCTGGTGTTCTGCGGGGATGTGATCAACCGTGGTGAGGCCATTCCCGCAACGATGGATCTGGTCTGGGATTTGGTCCAGTCAGGCCGTGCCACATGGCTGCGCGGGAACCATGAGCAAGACCTCATTGATGCCCTGGAATCCCAGGATGGCTTGAGTCAACACGCCACCTATGCCCAGTTGGGCGACAGCAGCGCTCGCCAATGGTTGCCGCGCCTGCAACAGCTTCCGCTCGTCTACCGCGGTGACGGTTGGTGCGCCACCCATGCCGAGTTCGACGCAGCAGGCCAACCGGATCTCTCCATTCGTGATTCCTTCTGGGAGGCCCATGACGGTCGTTTTGGCCAAGTTGTTGTGGGCCATACGCCCCGTCCCCAGGTGGAGCGCCTCTGCGCGATCGTTCTGATCGACACCGGTGCGGTCTACGGCGGCCGTCTGTCGGCCTACTGCCCGGAAACGGATGCAGTCGTTCAGGTTGAAGGAGCTGCAACCGATGCCGTGCTGGCTGGAGTTGGCCCTTGCTGACGGTTTACCGAAGCAACAGGGCTGAATTTCTGGCTCGTTTGCTCTCCCGTCAGCTGATCGAGCAGCAGCCGGGCCCCCTTGAGACGGTGGAGGTGATGGTCAATACCTGGCCCACCAGCCGATGGTTGGGGGAACAGCTGGCCACGGCCAATGGCATCAGTTCCCTGGTGCGGTTCCCCTTCCCGGGCAGTCGCCTGCGGCAGCTGGTGCGCCAGGTGCTACGTCTCCCCGCGCAGGAGGACGATCCCTGGCGGGCGGGCCAGCTGGTGTGGGCTGTGCTCGAACTGCTGCCGGAGCTGTTGGAGCAGCCCGTCGCCCAGCCGCTGCGGGTCTGGCTCACCCAGCGTGAAGGAACCGCCTCGGGGTTGACGCGGGACCGCTGGCAGTTGGCTCGTACCATTGCAGATGCCATGGATGATTACGCCCTCTACCGCCCCGATCAACTGGAGCAATGGGAACGGCCGCAGCCTGATGACGACTGGCAGCCCGTGCTCTGGCGACTACTGGCCCAACGGCTGCCCCGGGCTCCCTTTGGCCTGCAGGTGCATGAGGCCGTCGATCGTCTCCGGCGAGGAAACGTTGATCCAGCCCTGCTGCCGGAGCGGCTGCGGCTGTTTGGCATCAGTGCTCTGGCGCCGGTGCAGGTGGATCTGATTCAGGCCTTGTCAGGTTTGCTGGAGGTGGAGATCTACTTGCTCACCCCGTGTCCGGATCTGTGGCAGCGCTGCGGCAGTCGGCGTGCGTCGCTCGGGGATGACTGGCTGGTTCCGCCCGATGGGGGCTGGTTGGCGGAGGCGCCGCGTTTGGAGGCCGTTTTTGGGCGGATGGGCGCCGAATTTCAGCAGTTGCTGGAGGGCTCCGGTGAAGCGCAGCTGGGGGAGCGTCGCGAGGGGGATCTGTTTGTAGGTTCTCTGCAGATCGCCGCGGCGGAAGAGCGCCAGCCCACCCTGCTCGATCAGCTTCAGCAGCAGCTGGTGGATGCCGACAGCGTCCCCGCACTGAAGCGTTCCTCAGACGATCAGTCGCTGCTGTTTCAAGCGGCACCGGGGCCTTGGCGGGAGGTGCAACTGGTGCGTGATCGCATCCTGCAGTGGCTGGCGGCTGATCCCGATCTCGCGCCACGCGACGTGCTGGTGATGACGCCGCAGATTGAGCGCTATGCACCGCTGCTCAGCTCCGTGTTCAACGATACGGCGGCCATCGGTGTCGATTTGCCTTGGCGCCTCACCGACCGCAGTCAGCAGAGCAGTCCGGGGTTGTCGATGGCGATGTTCACGCTGCTGGAGTTGGCTGCCACACGCCTCACCGCCACGGGGCTGGAACGTCTGCTGGCCAATCCGGCCCTACAGGGCCAGCAGGGACTCACGCCGGAGGAGGCGGTGCTGATCACCCAAACGCTGCAACGCAGCGGTTTTCGCTGGGGGTTGGACGCCCGCGAGCGGGGCGGGGACGAGGTGCACAGCCTGCGTTGGTGTCTCGACCGTTGGCTGCTGGGGCTGGTGCTGCCGGTGGAGCCGGGCCTGGCTCCAGCAGGGGCGGCACCGTTCCAGCAGGAGCTGGACCCCGATCGCCTGGTGCGTTGGTGGACGCTGCTGGACCGTCTGGCGCGGATGCTCGATCGCCTGCGACAGCCCCGGCCGTGCCATGGCTGGGTGCAGCTGCTGCAGTCCCTGTTGCAGGAGCTGTTCGCTGAGGGTGGGGCCTGGGCCGATGAGTCGCAGAGCTGGGCGGCGGCCCTGGAGGAGTGGCGGCTGCGGGCCCATGACTGCCCCCTGGACCTTGATGCAGCGGTGGCCTTGGAGGTGCTGCAGGAGGCGTTGTCGGTGGACAGCGGCCGCTTCGGTCACCGCAGTGGAGCCCTCACCATCAGCGCCCTGGAGCCGATGCGGGCGATTCCTCACAAGGTGGTCGTCTTGATGGGCCTCGACAGCGCCGACTTTCCGCGCCCGAGCCGCCGTCCTGGCTTTCATCTGCTCGAGCAGCACCGGCGCCTGGGGGATCCCTGCAGCAGCGACCAGGACCGCTATGTGCTGCTGGATGCCTTGATGTCGGCACGTCGTCATCTGCTGATCAGCTGGTGCGGGCGGCTGGAGCGCACCGGTGAGCCCCAGCCGCCTGCTGCTCCGGTGGAGCAGTGGTTTGCCGTGCTGCAGGAGCAGTTGCAACGGGCTGGTGCTTCCACGGAGGGG
>NZ_JBGKDP010000101.1:0-3455 GCF_042954245.1 Parasynechococcus sp. | reverse complement strand
ACGAACTGGGTCCCGTTGCTCTTGGGCGTGCGCAAGGTGGCATGTTCCTTGGACGCGACATCGCTGCGGAGCGTGACTTTTCTGAGGAAACCGCCGCGATGATCGACAAAGAGGTTTCCGAGCTGGTGGACGTGGCCTACAAGCGCGCCACCAAGGTTCTTGTTGACAATCGAGCCGTTTTGGATGAATTGGCCGAGATGCTCGTTGAGCAGGAGACTGTTGATGCTGAAGAGCTTCAGGAGCTGCTGATTAAACGTGACGTCCGGGTCGCCGAATACGTCTGATTTCGATTCGTCTTCCAACCCTTGGCTGGTGCGGCAGGAACTTTTGGTTGCATCCCTGCAGCATCAGCCTCTTTTGTTGGTGATTCGGCCTGAGCCCGACGACCTCGTGGCTTCAAGTTTGGGGTCTGGTTTGTTGGAGCAGGTGCAGCAGTTATATGCTGCAGGACTTCGACATCTCGAAGTGGCCTGGCTTGACCAGCCTGGCTGGATCGGGTTCATGCAACGGGTGCAGGACCATTGCCCTGGACTGAATTTGGGGGCGGCCTCGGTGACGGTCTCCAAGGCGCTCAACGATCTATCGCGGCTGGATCTCAGCTATGCGATGGCACCTTGCTGGTGCCCGGAGCTTGTGGCGCAGGCCAGAGGGCTTGGGGTTTTGCTGGTGCCTGGGGTCTTTAGCCCCACCGAGGTTCATCAGGCCATGCGGTTCGGCTGTCGTGTCGTCAAGCTGTTTCCCGCTGCCAATCTGGGACCTGGCTACTGGAGCCGCTTGCAAGCACCCCTCGGTCCCCTGCCCTTCGTTATTGCGGCCGGTGGTCTTGAGGTGGGCGATCTCCCTGCATGGCTAGAGGCTGGGCATGGCGCCGTGGCCCTGGGCGGCAGGGTGGTGGGATCGCTGCCTGCCTTCCAGGCACTTCTCGACTGGCTGCACCAATCGAGAAGCCAGCGCTGATGCCAACAACTGGTCGATATGCGTCCAAGACGCTACAGATGAGATAGCTATTTAACTGCGTCATGTCGTAGCTCACGATCAAGCTCAGCGATAAGGCCGATGCCCTGATCGCTCAGCTTCAGAAGGAGATTTTCAATTGCCGGCGCAAGAAGGTTTCGGCTGCTGGGGTCGTAGAGACCCTGGTGGAGAGCGGAGCGAAATCGCAGTCTGACAAGCGTTTTTCTACGTCATGGACCAATCTGATCAAGGACATCGAGAAGGCGGCCAAGCTGTCCTATGCCCATAGCAGCAAGCCATTCACCCTCAGCGATTAGGAGTGGGCCTTGGTGTTGAGTCATCGCAGCCGTGGAACGACAGGTCGTGCGCGCCGGACGGTGAAGAAAACGATGGCTGCCAAGAAACCAGCCTCAGCTAAGGTTCAGGCCAGCAAGAAGCCCGCTTGCCGGACCCGCAGCGCGCAAAGACGAAAGCGGCCGTAGCGGCGGTGAGCTCCAGCTCCAGCACAGCGGTGGGTTCCGTTTGATCTAACTGGAGGGGGTGGTGCTCACCAAAGGCTGCATTGCCCCTGCTGCCTCAGCAGGTGATCAGCCAGAACGAGTGCCACCATCGCCTCCACCATCGGTACGGCTCGAGGCAGAACGCAGGGGTCGTGCCGTCCTTTCCCCGCGAGTGTGGTTGCCTTGCCATCGGAATCGATGGTTTGCTGCTCTTTGCGGATCGTGGCCGTTGGCTTGAAGGCCACCCGGATCACAATCGGCTCACCGTTGCTGATTCCTCCTTGGATGCCGCCGGAATTGTTGGTGGCGGTCTTCAGCCGACCATCGTCGCTCGGCACAAAGGCATCGTTGTGCTCGCTGCCTTTCAACACCGTTCCATCGAAACCAGACCCAATTTCAAATCCCTTGGTGGCCGGCAACGACATCACAGCTTTGGCGAGGTCGGCTTCGAGTTTGTCGAACACCGGCATGCCTAGACCAATGGCGGGATGGCGCACCACGCATTCGATCACCCCGCCGCAGGAATCACCATCGCGGCCAATGGCTTCGATGCGTTCAATCATCTGCTCGGCGATCGCTGGCTCGGGACACCGAACGATGTTGGCCTCCACCTCGCTCAGCTGAACCTGCTGTGGATCGATGCCGGAGGCTTCGATGGTGTGGATCCTCTTCACCCAGGCCAGGATTTCAGTTCCTGTTGCTTGTTTCAGCAGTTGTTTGGCGATCGCACCTGCAGCGACACGGCCGATGGTTTCCCGCGCTGATGCACGTCCCCCACCGCTGCGGGCCTGAATTCCATACTTCGCCTGGTAGGTGGCATCGGCATGGGAGGGCCGAAAGGCGACCGCCATGTCCTCGTAATCCCCGGGCCGTTGGTCCTTGTTCCGCACGACCATGGCAATCGGGGTGCCAAGCGTCATGTCGCCATCCAGCAGGCCACTGAGAATTTCCACCTGGTCCACTTCCTTGCGCGGGGTGGTGATGTGGCTTTGGCCTGGCTTGCGTCGATCCAGTTCGGCCTGAATCGACTCGACGCTGAGGCTGAGCCGTGGTGGACAGCCCTCAATAATCACACCCACCCCTCCCCCGTGGGATTCACCGAAGGTGCTGATCCGGAAGAGGTCGCCGAAGCTGCTGCCCATGGCCATTGATCGATGTGGTGAGGCTACGAAGCCATCGGTTCAGATCAACTCCGGATGGGGCAATTTCGGACGTTCTGTCGCGGGATGCTGCCGGGCCATCTCGAAATCACAGAAGTCAAACCCCGGCCCTACACAACAGCTCACAAGGGAGTAATCACCCAGACTCCGCGTCGCCTGCCAGGCGTTGGCGGGAACCACCTGGACGGGGTTGGATGCATACAAAGCATCACGTTGCAGCCCTGTGCCATCGGCCTGGCACTGAAAGAACTCCAGCGTTGCCCCATCAATGTGCGTCCAGACTTCGTCTCCACCGATCACCCGATGCCAGCAACTGATGGCACCGGCGGGCAGCAAAAACAGAATGGCCGTCAAGGCAGATCGCTCGGCACCGTCCTGTAGTTGAACTTGGTCTGGGCTGCGATGCAACTCGCGGTACCAGCCCCCCTCTGGATGGGGCATCAAGCCGAGGTGCTGGATCAGGGTTTGCGTCTGATTCATTGCAGTCCTGCACGCCCGCGCATGTTCTGCACGTGCTGCCAGATCTGGACCACCCACAGGAAGTCCAGCTCATGCCGATCAGCCAAAACGGTTGAATCCTGGATTAATTCAGGCAAAAGCTCCTTCAGTGAGCGGTCAGCACCTGGTTGGCGGGTCAACGTTGCGATAGTTCCTTTTTGCTGAGTCGACTCAAAGCGTTGCTGAGGGGTTGGCAATCTTTTGTTGAGAGATCGGAACCACAGGAACAGCAGACACAACAAAAAGCCCCCTCCGAGGAGGGGGCTTTCCGACTCAGTTGATCTGAATCGTTTGTTGATTCCAGATCAACCGATGGCAGGAGCCTGCAGAGCCACAGGGGTGG
>NZ_JBGKDP010000100.1:0-12934 GCF_042954245.1 Parasynechococcus sp. | reverse complement strand
GGGGACATGCTCCTGGCCGCACTGTTGGATTTGGGTGTGGACCAGACCGTGGTGGAGTCGCCTCTGGCGGCCCTCGGTTTGGCAGGGCGCTATCGCATCACCCAGCAGGAGGTGCGCAGCAGCGGTCTCCGGGGGGTCCGCGTTGATGTGCAGGGTCTTGAGGATGAGGATCATCCGCCCCACCGCCACTGGTCGAAGATCCGTGATCAGATCAATGCAGCTGCTTTGGCGCCATCGCTGAAGCAACGGGTGCTCGTCATCTTCACCCGTCTGGCGGAAGCCGAAGCCACCGTGCATGGAACTCCGGTGGAGGCCGTTCACTTCCATGAGGTTGGAGCCATCGATGCCCTCGTGGATGTGGTGGGCGTCTGTGCGGCGATTGACGATCTCAATCCAGCCAGGATCGTCTGCTCCCCGTTGCCTGCGGGGAGCGGAATGGTGGTAACCGCCCATGGCCTGTTGCCCGTGCCCGTTCCAGCCGTGCTTGAACTGGCGCGACGTCACCGCATTCCTCTGCTTCAGGGCGGAGACCTGCCCACGGGAGAGCTGGTGACGCCCACGGGCCTCGCCCTGGTGTCGGTGCTGGCGGATCAGTTTGTCGCTCCTGATTGTTTGGTGGCCGAAAAGGTTGGCGTTGGCCTTGGCCATCGCCAACTGGATCGCCCCAACCTGGTGCGCCTGGTGCTGCACACCCCAGAGGCGAATGCGGTGGAAGGTCCCCGTTGGGAGTCCTTGGTCGTGCAGGAAGCCTGGATTGATGACGCCACCCCAGAAGAGGTTGCGGTCTTGACCAATCGCTTGCGTGATGCGGGAGCGATCGATGTGGCGATGCAGCCGTTGCTGATGAAAAAGGGCCGCAGTGGCCAGTTGCTGACGGCGCTGGTGCGGGATGGGGATGCCGATCAGATCCGCAGCCTCTGGCTCAGTGCTGGCAGCAGCATCGGCCTTCGGGAGCGGCGTCAGGGACGCTGGGTGTTGCCGAGGCGGCAGGGCGTGCTCGAAACCCACTGGGGGCCCGTCGCCGCCAAACAGGTGCGTCGACCCGATGGCCGTTGCACCGTCAAAGTCGAAGCGGATGCCCTTGAGGCTCTTCAGGCCAGCACCGGCTGTGCCCTGGATGAGCTGCGGGCTGCTGTCGCTTCAGCACCGTTTGTCAGCACGGAAGATTGGGCCTGATGGGCAGGTTTCTCCGTCAACCCAAGCTCTGGATCACGCTGGCCAGCCTGATCTTCATCGCTGTGGCTCTGGCCCAGCAGGTGGGCCAACTTCGCCAGCTGAGCTTGGTGGCTGACGGTTGGTGGTGGCTGGTGCTGGGTCTGGGGCTGACCTGGCTCAGCATCCTGATCAATGGTCTGGCCTGGCGCGACCTTCTGATCTGGTTGAGACATCCTCCCCAGGGGCTTGCCATAGTGCCACTGTTTGTGCGCAGCAACCTGCTCAAGTACCTGCCGGGGGGGATCTGGCATCTGGTGGAGCGGGTCCGGGTGCTGCGCCCGGTGATTGGTGGTGGACCAGCCCTCGCTGGAGTGATTCTGGATCCGCTCCTGATCGTGGCGGCGTCCGTTCTTGTTGTGGTTGCTGGTGGATGGCAGCAGGGCCTTGCCCTGCTGGCACCCTGGCCCGCGCTATTGATGATTCCCCGCTGGCGCGAGCCTCTTCTGCGTCGACTGGAACGTTCCAAGGCGGCGCAATTGCAGTCGGTTGGCAGTGGGCCCTTGGAAAGTGAGGGAAGCGGCCGCGGTGGTTATCCCTGGCGGCCCCTCAGCCTTCAGCTGCTGTTTGTGCTCTGCCGCTTTGCCGGGTTCTGGTGCAGCATGCAGGCCTTCGGCATTCAAAGTCCGGCGCCATTCACCTGGCTTGCGGCCTTTGGACTGGCCTACGCTGTTGGGCTTGTGGCGCCTGGTGCGCCCGGGGGGCTTGGGGTGTTTGAGGCCACCCTGCTGCTGCGTTTAGGTGCTGCCGTGCCAGAGGCGCAGCTGCTCGCGGTGGTTCTCAGCTACCGACTCCTCTCCACCCTGGCCGATGTTGTTGCCAGCGGGGCACTGGTGGCTGATCGGATGCTGGGCCAACGTTTGAAATGTCCCCGCTGACCCCCGTGCTGTTGTGCAGTTGAGTCGTCGCCGGATGCTGCAGTTGGTGCTTGGCACCGGTCTCACTGCAGCGGCCCTGCCCTTGAGCGACGCCAGGGGGGCTGTTCACCGGGTTGGGCTGATCAGCGATCTCAACAGCAGCTATGGCTCCATCCGCTACATCCCTGCCGTTGATCAGGGGCTGGATCAGCTCATTGGCTTGCAGCCGGATCTGGTGGTATGTGCTGGCGACATGGTCGCGGGTCAGATGCGAGGCCTCAGTGGCCAGCAGCTGGATGCCATGTGGCGGAGCTTTGAAACGTCCGTTCTGCAGCGGCTGCAGGCGGCGGACATTCCACTGCTGCCAGCGATTGGGAACCATGACGGTTCACCAGGGTTCCCCGCGGATCGCGCCGCTGTGCGTCGGTTCTGGACCCCGATCCGTTCACGGATGGGATTGGCGTTTGTGGATGCCTCACAGTTCCCGTTTCGCTACTCGGTGCTGCAGGACGGGATCTTCTGGCTGGTCTGGGATGCCAGCTCAGCCCATATTCCTGAGGATCAGCTGGTCTGGGCACGACAGCAGTTGGCCAGCCCCCAGGCACAAAGGGGTCGTGCTCGGTTTGTGGTGGGTCATCTCCCCCTGGCTGGGGTTGGTCTGGGCAAGGATCGCCCCGGTGAGGTGTTGGAGCGGGGACGTGCACTTCAGGCCTTGATGGACGCCGCCGGCGTGCAGGCCTACATCAGTGGTCATCACCACGCCTGGTTCTCCAGCCGTCGTGGCCAGCTCGATCTGATCCAGCTCGGCGCCTTGGGCAGTGGCCCCCGGCACCTGCTGGATGGTGGAGCGCCAGCACAGCAGACCTTCACCTTGTTGGAGATCGATGAGGGCAGTGGCACCCTCCTGGAGACCACCTACGCCGTGTCCACAGGACGGCCGCTGTCCTGGTCAACACTCCCTCTCCGGCTCAACACCCGTGCTGGGTTGCTCCAGCGCAATCCATCAGAGCGGTTGCTGCGGGGATGACGAGCCCTCGCGTCTGGAGGCGTGATCCAGCGTCGGCACCAAGGTCATGGCGGCGATCAGCCCCAGAACGAGGATCATCAGGGCCGGCAACATCGCTTCGGCCAACCGTTCATCGCCGGCGTACTGGAACACCCGCACCGAGAGCGTGTCGAAGTCAAAAGGCCGCAGGGCGAAGGTGAGGGGAAGCTCTTTCACCGTGTCGACAAACACCAGCAGCAGCCCGACGGTGATCGGTCCGCGCAAGAGGGGTAGATGCACGCGTTGGAGCACGCGCTGCCACGGTGATCCCATCCCCGTAGCCGCCTCATCGAGGCTCGGGCTGATCCGTTCCAGGGCTGCGTCCAAGCCCCCTTTCGCCACCGCCAGAAATCGATCGCTGTAGCCCCACAGCAGCAGGAGCAGGGGGGCGATCTGCCAGGGGGCGCCAGTGAGCAACAGGGCTAGAGCCAGGACTGTGCCGGGGATGGCATAGCCCATTCCGGCCAGGAAGGTGAGGCTTCTCAGCCATGGGGCGCTGGACCAGCGTTTGGCGATGGCCAGCACCAGCGCTGCTGTTACCGCTAAAATGGCAGCGACAAGGGCCAGCAAAAGACTGCGGCCGCTCAGGCTGATCAGATCGTTGTTCCAGCTGGTTTGGAGCTGATCCAAATTGCTGGCGGCCCACAGCAGCGGGGTGCCCAGGCTTACGATCGGAGGGATGACGGCGAGCAGTTGCGCCACCCCAGCGCGGAATCCATGCAGGTTCCAAGCGTTTGCGTCCCCGCCGGCCACGCCATCGCTCCAGCGCCGACTGCGCCTGCGCAGGCTGCGTTCACACACCACCAATGTCAGCACGATCACCAGCGTGATCAAGGCCAAGCTGATGGCGCCTGCGGGATCGCCGTTGGACTGCCAGGTTTCCAGGATGCCTGCGGAGAGACTCGGAATGCCGAGGAGCTGGACGGCACCCAGCTCATTGACCACTTCCATCCCCATGAGAGCGACGCCGGCTCCGATGGCGGGCAGTGCAATGGGTAAGGCCACACGCCGGAAGGCTGACCAGGGACCCACCCCCAGGCTACGACATGCCTCCAGCTGACGCTGGCCGCTGACGGAGAAACTTTCGGTGCTCAGCAGGAACACATAGGGGTAGGTCGTCAGGGCCATCACAGCGATGCCCCACCCCATGCCGTGAATGGTCCAGCTGTGGCGACTGCCCAGATCGACGAGGATCGCCGAGAGGAGATAGGCCGGCGTTGCCAGGGGAATCAGCTGGGCGATGCGCAGCCATTGCCGACCAGAAAAACGGCAGTTGCACAGCAGCCAACCATTGGCTGTGCCAAGCACGGTGCCCAGCGTTGCTGTGCCGAGCAGCAGCTGGATGGTGCCAACGATCTGGCGCATGACATCGGGGCCAAGATCGCTGAAGCCGCTGTGCAAGGACGTCAGAGCCTCCTTCACTAGCGTCAGCACCGGCCAGATGGCAACCAGGCCAGTGATGGAGGCGATCAGGATGAGCGCCAGCCGGGTTGGGCTTGGAACAACACGCCAGTTGGGCAGCAACTTCACTTCAGCGATGGGCCGGACACCGTTGTCGCGACATTGCCATGGAACGAGTCTGGCGATGAACGATGGGGATCTGATTCAGGGCGTGCAAACCACACACCGGCTTCGATTATTTGTCACGCTCATAAGCTCGGTCGGTTCCCAAGCTTCATCTGATCTGTGGAACAGCTGCTCCCGATGGAGCCAACGGTTGCTTTAAACGGGGTTTGGCATAGCTATGGCGATGCGTCTGACGGTTGGACCCTGAAGGGGGTGGATCTTCAGGTGGCGCCAGGGGAGCTGTTGGGCTTGCTGGGCCCCTCCGGCTGTGGCAAAACCACCCTGCTCCGCTTGATTGCCGGCTTCGAACGCCCCCGGCGCGGCACGGTGCAGCTGGATCAGCGAATGGTGGCTGGAGATGGGATCTGGATGGAACCGGAACATCGGGGCGTTGGCATGGTGTTCCAGGATTACGCCCTGTTCCCTCACCTGAACGCTTGGCAAAACGCCAGTTTCGGTTTGTCCCGGCGGAATCCCAACCGTGAGCGTGTGGCCTGGTTGTTTGAGTTGCTGGGGCTGAAGGGGCTCGAGCAGCGCTACCCGCACCAGCTTTCCGGTGGCCAGCGGCAACGGCTGGCGTTGGCACGCGCTTTGGCCCCAGCGCCAAGGGTTGTTCTGCTTGATGAGCCTTTTTCAAGTCTTGATGTGGAGGTGAGGCTCCGCCTGCGCAGTGAGCTCGCCTCCGTGCTCGATGCCTGCGGTGCGAGCGGCGTGATCGTCACCCATGACCCCGGAGAAGCTCTGGCGATTTGCGATCGCGTTGCCGTGATGCGGGATGGCGTGCTGCATCAATGTGCATCGCCCCCCGAGATCGTGAGATCACCGGCGACGCCTTTTGTTGGATCCTTTGTGCTCCAGCGCAATTTGATTCCGGTTCAGGCCCATGGCCAAGGCCAGTTGTCCTGTTTGCTGGGAGATCTGGATGCATCCGCCCCATGGGTCCAGGCTGACCGCAGAGCCTCCGGTGACTATTATGTGCTGGTGGATCCGCACGACATCAATGTCGTCGCCGATGCCGAAGGAGAGGCAAGCGTCCTTGCACGGGAATTTCTGGGGGATGCATGGGAGTACCGAATCCGTGTCGCGGATGTGCTGGTGCGGGCCCACTGTTCGATCGATCAGGAGCATCCTCCCCACACCCGTTGTCGTCTTAGCTTCAGGGATGGGGCCAAAGTCACGCTGCTTCCGCTTGGCCAAGCGTTGGCATAAAAAAATCCTCTGCTGCAGCGGAGGATTGAGGTGAAAGGAGTTGATGTCTTCAGCGTTGGTGATGACGCACCGGGATGGGCACAAGAGCCGGCTGGTGTAAGCCGCCACCGCCATTGTCGTCATCGGAATCAGCCAGAAGCCACAGCAGCAGGCTGGCGAGAACAAAAACCGTTCCGAGCAGCAGTGGTTCGACCATTGAGGTTTCTCCCATGGCGCGCACAATAAGCAGCATTCCTTGGTTCTGCTGAATCAGCTGAAACCTTTTCCTGCATCCGGCGCCACACAGGCCTTGAGTTGCTTCCGCAGCTTGTTGTGGTCGATGTTGCGGCCGATCAGCACCAATTGATTCTTGCGATCACCGGTCCAGTCGGTGTCGTCAATGGAAAAGCGTTTGCCCGCCAGATGAAACACATGGCGGCGTTCGCTTTCGTTGAACCAAAGGATTCCCTTGGCCCGGAATACCTCCTGGGGCATTTGGTTGTCCAGGAAGTTCTGGAACTTGCGCAGGGAGAAGGGGCCATCACTTTGGAAGGCCAGGGAGGTGAATCCCTCGATGTCCTGATGGTCACCGTGGTTGTGGCTGTGGTGATGGTGTCCGTGGTCATGGCTGCAGTGGTCCTGGTCGTGATCGCAGTCGCTGTGATCCAGGCTCGGATCGTCGGCTGGGGAACTCACCTTGTCGGATTCGAATAGTCCGACGCTGAGCAATAGGGCAAGTGGCACGTCTCCTTTCACCGACCGCAGGATCCGCGCATCGTTCTTGACGGCTCTGAGTTGCTGTTCGACGGCCTCAAGCCGTTCCTCGGAGACGAGGTCGCATTTGTTCAGCAGTAAGATGTCGCCGTAAATCACCTGGGCCCGGCCAACTTCCGTGTCCAGAGCGACATCGTCGAAGTTTTCTGCATCGATCAACGTGATGATCGAATCCAGGCGGGTTTGGTCCCGTAGTTCACTGCCAAGGAAGGTCATGGCCACCGGCAGGGGATCGGCCAGACCGGTTGTTTCGACGACGATGTAATCGAGTGGCTCTGGGCGTTCAATCACTCGTTCCACCGCCTCCATCAGCTCGCCGTTGATCGAGCAGCAGATGCAACCGTTACTCAGCTCCACCATGTCTTCATCGGTGGTGACGACCAGATCGTTGTCGATGCCGATTTCACCAAACTCGTTCACCAGCACCGCGGTCTTCACACCCTGCTGATTGCTCAGGATGTGGTTCAGCAGCGTGGTTTTCCCCGCTCCGAGGAAGCCGCTGAGAATGGTTACGGGGACTCCGAAACTGGCTGGTGCGGTGGTCATGCGCAAGAACCCACTCGATTCATGCTGGCAGCAGGGCGTCAATGGCGCTGGCCAGCTCCACATCCAGGCTGCTGAGACCACCGAGATCATGGGTGGTTAGGTCGATCGAAACACGGTTGTAGACGTTGCTCCAGTTCGGATGGTGATTTTTGGATTCGGCCAGCAAGGCCACCTGTGCCATGAATCCAAAGGCCTCCACGAAGCTGTTGAACTGCAGATCGCGGTGCAGCCTGTCTCCCTCCAGAACCCAGTTGGGCAAGGCTGTGGTGAGTGCCGACTTCTGGGCGGCGTCGAGACGTTCAACTGACATGGGAGGCCTGAATCACGCCTCCATCGTGGCTGGCGTCGGTCGTCAGTCGCTCAGGTCATGCAATCGATCAATCATCAGATCGGTGTTTGTATCGATGCCGTCGTCGGTTCCCCAGGCATTGGGGTCGTGGCGGGCCTGAATGGCTTGATTGATCCGTTCGCCATTGCGCAGGCTCAAGAGAGTTTGAGGCGAGGCTGAGCTGGTCTGCGTGTTGATCTCAGGGGTGGGGCGGCTCGATGGTTGACCGAACAGGTGGCAGGCGATCGTTCTGGTGTGAGCAGCGCTGCGGTGTTCCCAGAGGTAAACGGCTTGCCAGGCGCCGAGCAGCAGTTGGCCCCTGCTGACGCTCAGGCTCAGGGTCTGGCTGGTGAGCGCGGTTCGGATGTGGGCCGGCATGTCATCGGCTCCTTCGTCGTCATGGAGATAACTGCGGTGTTCTGGAACGGCATCGGTCATCCATGCATCCAGGTCTTGCAGCACCCGTGGATCAGCGTTCTCGTTGATCGTGAGGCTGGCGCTGGTGTGCAGACAGGTGAGATGCAGAATGCCCTGGTTCATACCCGTGCTGCGGATCCAAGTGTTCAACCGACCATCCAGGCGGGTGAAGCCCCTCCCCGGGGTTTGAACTGAGATCTGCTGCAGAATCTGCTGCACGCCCACCGCTCTCCAGCGTTCTTTCCTTACTTTGCGTACCGCAGCACCGCCTGAGTCCATGGCCAGCCCCTCTGCCCCGGATCTGACCTTGCTTTTCGACGGTGGCTGTCCATTGTGTGTGCGCGAAGTTCGGTTTCTGCGGCGGCGTGACCGTCAGGGCCGGCTGGCTTTTGTCGATATCGATGCCTCTGATTACGACGCAGAGGCCCATGCCGGCATCAGTTACCGGACGGCCATGGGCCGTATTCATGCCATCACAGCCTCCGGGGAGGTGCTGCGTGATGTGGCCGTCTTCCGTGAGGCCTATCGACTGATTGGCCTGGGGTGGCTTTACGCACCGACTCGCTGGCTCTTGATCGGTGGCGTGGTCGATTGGGTCTATGGGATTTGGGCCGCCCGGCGGCTTCAGATCACTGGGCGCGTCGACCTTGAGACCCTGTGCCAAGGCCGCTGTGAGATGAACTGACCGATCTTTATCGAATGCCTTGCCTTGGGTTGTCGGTAGATCAGCTTGAGCGGCCAGAGAGCCATGGGCAGGGCGATCCCTAGGGCTACCTGCAGCATCAATCGGCGCATTGGTCCAGAACGTCTGAACCTCCTCACCATGGCCTGCATCGCTGCTTCGATGCCACTTCAGGTGTCGTTAGGGTGACGGAAAAAGGAGCGAGATGGCTTCTGCCGCAACGGCTTGGGGGCAGCTGGGAGCCCATCTGAGAGAGACGCAGCTGCTCGGCTCGATTCAGAGCACCCTGTACTGGGACCAGAACACCCGCATGCCCTCTGCAGGGGCGTCCTGGCGGGGTGAACAGCTCACGCTGCTGGCGACCCAGCTTCATGCCCGTCAGAGCTCTACGGCCTATGCGGATCTGCTGGCCGCAGCGCGTCAGCACTGGAACTCTGGTGAGCGATGCCCTGAGCAGGGCCGCAATCTGGATCTGCTGGAACAGGACCTGCAGCGGCAGCAGTCCCTTGATCCAGCCCTCGTCGCCGCCTTGGCCTTGGCCAAGGCCGATGGCTACAACCGTTGGCAGCAGGCTCGATCGGCCTCTGATTTCAGCCTCTTCGCACCGGCGCTTCAGACCCTGATTGAGCTGCGTCAGGAGCAGGCCAATCAGTCGGATGAGCCTCGCTCCTGTTGGGAGACCCTGGCGCAATCCTTCGAGCCGGATCTTCGTCTGGAGCGTCTCGAGGCCTTGTTTGCTCCGTTACGGCAACGGTTGCCGCAATTGGTTGCTCAGGCATCCACCCGGCCGCGCCCCCGATCAGCGGACTGGGATCTCGAGGAGTCCAGCCAGCAAGATCTTTGTGATGAGCTGCTCGGCGCCTGGGGCCGCAATCCCGCCATCACCTGCATGGCGCGCTCGCCCCACCCCTTCTCGATCATGCTGGGACCGGCGGACTACCGCATCACCACGCGTGTGGTACCAGGGCAGCCGTTGTCGTGTTTCCTCGCCACCGCTCATGAATGGGGGCATTCCCTCTACGAACAGGGGTTGCCGGACCAGAGCCACCAATGGTTTGCCTGGCCTTTAGGCCAGGCCACCTCCATGGCGGTGCATGAAAGTCAGTCGCTGTTTTGGGAGAACCGTGTTGCCCGGAGCCGTCCTTTCGCGGAGCAGTGGTGGAAGCGTTTTGCGCAGGTCGGGGCTCCCTTCAGCGGCGCCCAGGACATGTGGCAGGCGATGAATCCGATGGCGCCTGGTTTGAACCGGGTTGAGGCCGACGAACTCAGCTATGGCCTGCATATCCTGATCCGCACGGATCTCGAGATTGCTCTGCTGGAGCAGGGTTTGGCGGTGAAGGATCTCCCTGACGAATGGAACCGGCGCTATCAGAAGCTCCTGGGGGTGCGGCCGATGAACGATGCCGAGGGATGCCTTCAGGATGTGCACTGGAGTGAAGGTTTGTTTGGCTATTTCCCCTCGTATCTGTTGGGGCACTTGATCAGTGCGCAGTTGAGCGAAGCGATGGCGGAGGCCATCGGGTCTCCGGAAGAGCAAGTGGAGCGTGGCGATGTCACGCCCTTGCTGGCTTGGCTGCGTGAGCACGTTCACCCGCTCGGACGCAGTGTGAATGCCGATCAACTGGTGGACAGGGTCACCGGTCGGCCCCTGAGCACCGATGCCTTTCTCGGCTATCTGGAGAACAAGCTTGATCGGCTGCAGCTGGCCCCCTAGCCGCTTGCAACGTGTCGGGCTGAGGGGGCCCGTAGGATGCGCCGCGCTGTCCATCGCCGTTTATGGCCAACCTTGATCAGGCACCCAGCCGCAGCATTCCCAACCTGCTGCACGTGCTGCCGGCATTCGCTGATGAAGCCGAACTTCGTCTCAACACGATCGTGGAGCTCAACTCCAACACGATCAACAAGTACGAGCTGATCACCGAAACCGGCCATCTGAAGCTGGACCGCGTTGGTTACTCCTCGCTGGCTTACCCCTTCGCCTACGGATGCATTCCCCGTACCTGGGATGAAGATGGCGATCCCCTCGACATCGAAATCGTTGGGGTCACCGAGCCCCTGATTCCCGGTTCGATTGTGGAAGCCCGCATCATCGGAGTGATGACTTTCGATGATGGTGGTGAAGTTGACGACAAGGTGATCGCTGTGCTTGCAGACGACAAGCGCATGGATCACATCAAGAGCTGGGAAGATCTCGGTGAGCACTGGAAGAAAGAGACCACCTACTACTGGGAGCATTACAAGGATCTGAAGAGGCCTGGCACCTGCTCGGTGAACGGTTTCTTCGGCACTGAAAAAGCCGTTGAGATCATCAAGAGCTGCGAGGCTCGCTACATGGCTGAGATCGATCCCAAGTTGGTCGACTGAACGCGTCGGTGATTGACTGCTGACCAGGCGGGGATGTCCCCCGCCTTTTTCATGGCTCAGCGTTCAGGTCAGCAGCATCGAACGTACTTCGATCGGGAAGGAGACCTCTAGTGAGGCAACAGGACTGAAGGAGGACAAAGCCGGCCTTCCAGTCTCATGCTTGAGGCCAAAGAGATCCTGAAGAGTTCAGCCTTAAAGGTATTATCGTTGTTTTTTCTCGCAGCAACGAATACGTTGAGACCAGTGGGTCTTGCAAGTCTCACAAGGTGGTCGTTGGCGCCGGTGCTGTTGGTCGGTCTGTTGGCGGGGTCCCTTTCTCCATGCCTTGCTGCTGAGCTGGCATTATGGCGACCTGCTCCTGCTCGTGAGTCACGGCATCGTGCTCGACCTCAGCAAGCGACAGATCCACTCCCGTGCGGGGTGAGCAGCAGCTTGGAGCCTGGCCGGTGGCGATCGGAGATCCCAAAAACCCCACCCCAAAAGGGGAATTCGCAATCCTCAGCAAGAAGGTCAATCCGATCTATGTGACCCACAAGTCGGGTCAGCGGCGGGAGCTACGCGGGCCCAGCAGCCCCATTGGCGATCGCTACATGGCCTTTCACCGCAATGGCCGCGGCGAGTTTGGGATCCATGGAACGGCGTGGCCGCACTGGGTTCAGATTCGCGCGGTCGTCAGCCTGGGCTGCGTGCGCATGCTCAACAACCACATCCGGCAGCTGTTTGATGCCGTGGATGTGGATACGCACCTGGAAATTTGCGGTTGATCAGGCTTCGGGACGAACGGTTTCGAAGATCTCTTTGAGGATCTCGCCGGCACCCTGACCCTTGAGGGTGTTGGCGAGGGCGATGCCGATGGCTTCGGCGTCGCTTGCGGCGCCACTGGCTTGGTCGCGGATCAAGCGTTTGCCATCAAGATTGGCCACCATCCCGGTAAGAATCATTCGATCGCCTTCGAAACGGGTGTTCACGCCGATGGGAACCTGGCAGCCACCCTCCAGTTCCCGCAGGAAAGCGCGTTCGGCCAGGCAGCGCTGGGAGGTGGGGGTGTGTTCCAGCACTTTAATCGCCTCCAGCACCTCGGGCTTGCCCTCCACGCATTCAATCCCCAGGGCTCCCTGGCCAACGGCGTGCAGAGAGATGTTGCCGGGGATCAGCTGGTGGATCCGATCGTCAAAGCCCAGCCGGCCCAGGCCTGCCGCAGCCAGGATCAGGCAATCGTAATCGCCGCTGTCCAATTTCTCCAGCCGGGTGATCACGTTCCCCCGAACGTCCTTGAAGATCAGGTGGGGGTAGTGGTGACGCAGCTGGGCCAGGCGGCGCAGGGAACTTGTTCCCACCACCGAACCCTCGGGAAGGGTGTCGAGCTTGTAGGCCTGGTTCTTGGCATTCACCACCAGCGCATCGGCCGGGTCTTCCCGTTCGGTGATGCAACCGAGCATCAGCCCCTCAGGAAGGTTGGTGGGCAGGTCTTTCAGGGAATGGACGGCGATGTCCGCACGATCCACCAGCATCTGGGCTTCCAGTTCCTTGGTGAACAGGCCTTTGTCGCCGATTTTGGCCAGGGCAACGTCCAGGATTTTGTCGCCCTGGGTAACCATGGCTTCCACGGTGATCTTCAGACCGGGATGGGCCTTCTCCAGTTCTGCCTTAACCCAGTTGGTCTGCACCATGGCCAGCTGGCTGCGTCGTGAGGCGATGCGCAGTTCGGTGAGGGCCATGGAAAGGGCGAATCAGCCGCCCAGCCTACGCTTTTGGGCTTGGAATCCTTGGTTCGCCTTCACGAGGTTGTGAAGCTTCGAAGGAGAAGATCCTCTTTGTGAAGAACGTTTAACATTTATGAGCAACGCAGGACAGTCATGCCCGGACCCGTCGTCAATGGCGTTCGTCAGGCAGGAGCGATTGGCTCTGGCTCGTTTGCCCCGGACCCTCAAGAGCAGGCATCCATTCTCCCTTTG
>NZ_JBGKDP010000099.1:0-4409 GCF_042954245.1 Parasynechococcus sp. | reverse complement strand
CCCCCGGGTTCAACCGCCCCGATCTACCGGATGACCCCCAGGAACTGGGGGTTCTCTTTCCGGAGCTGCGGCAGCAACTTGATCCCTGGCCCTGTCGCTTCCGCGACTGCCTGCATCGCGGTGAGCCTGGCTGCGGTGTGTCCAGTGACTGGGAACGCTATGCCCTTTACAAGGTTGCGTTGATCGAGCAGAGCTGCCTCAGCCGCCCATCCCGGGGAGGTTGAGGTTTAGGCCACCGGTGAGTTCTTCCATGCGGCCCTTCATCGTGGCGGTGGATTGCTCATAGGCCGCTTGCAGGGCTTCCAGGGTGGCCGCCTCGCTGGCCTGTTGGCCCTCCTGTAGCAGGGCTGGGTCCAGGCGTACCCGTAGGGGTTGCTGGTTGCCCGACAGCCAAACGCTGGCACGGCCATCGTTGCTCTGGCCTTCGATCTCCATTTCGTCCAGTTCGTCCTGCAGTACTTGAGCGTTCTGCTGAATCTCCTGCGCTTTCTTGAAGGCTTCGGTGAGCTGGCCGAAATTGGGGAGTCCGAACCCTGCCATGGCGATCCTGTGAGAGTCGAAAGGTTAAGCCGCTGAAGCGAATCCCAGCCGCTTCACTTCGGGGTGCAGACGGATTCCATGCTCGACTTCGACGCGGTCTTGCACCAGGTGAATCAGCTGTGCGATGTCTTTCGCCTGGGCGTGACCGGTGTTGACGATGAAATTGGCATGCATGGTTGAGATTTCAGCGCCGCCGATTCGGGTGCCCTTCAGCCCCTGCTCTTCGATCAGCCGTCCGGCCTTGAGCGGTTCGGGATTGCGGAAGACACTGCCGCCGCTGGGTTGTTGATAAGGCTGCGTGGTGGTGCGGTGACTCAGGTTCGCGGTGGTGACCCGCTTCAGTTCGTTGGGATCGTGACCGGGCTCCAGGTGGAACCGTGCGGACAACACCACGAGGTTGTCCTCTTGGAGCCGGCTATGCCTGTAGGCGAAGTCCAGTTGATCGCGCTGCAGATCAAAGCATTCGCCCCCCTCCAGGGGCATGACCTGCACCGACTCCAACCATTCCGCCGTGCAGCCTCCTTGCGCTCCTGCATTCATCACAGCGGCCCCGCCAGCGGTTCCCGGGATGCCAACCGACCACTCCAGGCCATGTAATCCAGCGCGTGCAGCGCGTCTTGCCAGTGATGGGAGCGGTTCACCGGCGAGCACCTCCACGGTCCCAGTGGTTGCATCAAGCTGCAGCCCCTGAAGTTTGCGCAAACAGAGCGAGAGCCCCGGCAGGCCGTCATCGTGGATCAGCAAGTTCGACCCGGCTCCGATCACGCGGCAGGGCATGTCCTGTTGAGCGGCCCACTCGATCCAGGCCTGTGTTTCCTCAAGGCTGGCGGGTTCCGCAAGCCATTCGGCTGCTCCTCCCACCCGCCAGGTGGTGCAGTCCGCTAGGCTAACTCCGGCCTGGGGCAGGCGGGCATTGCACTGGCTCATGATGTCAGCCTTGACCATAGTCCATTCACATCGCCAGCACCCATGGCCAGGACAAGATCCTGCTCGTGGCTGTGCTGGATCACCAGTTCGGTGAGTTCATCGAGAGTCTCTGCGACGGCGATCTCAAGATCCGGTTTCAGGCGGCGGACCCGTTCTGCCAGGGCGTTGCTGCAGATGCCAGGCAAGGGTTGCTCTCCTGCCGCATAGACGGGAGCCAGCAGCAGCAGATCACAGTTCTGTAGAGCCTGGGCAAAACCATCGAGGAACTGCTGGGTGCGGCTGTAGCGGTGCGGTTGGAACACCGCCAGCAGCCGTTGCGGTGCTGTGGGGAGCGGACTGCGGCCACTGCTCACCATTAGGCGTGCCATGTCCAGGGTTGCCGTCACCTCACTGGGATGGTGGGCGTAGTCGTCAACGATGTGACGGCCCTTCCAGGTGCCCCGGAGATCAAACCGGCGGCCCGGTGCCTTCAGGCCAGCGAAGCCTTCCACCAACTGGTCAAAGGGCAGACCTTCCATCCGGCAGGCTGCCAAAGCGCCTGTTGCGTTGCTCAGGTTGTGCAGCCCCGCCATCGGCAGGGTGAACTCGCCAACGGGATGGCCTGCTTCGTAGAAACGGGCGACGC
The DNA here is from genome assembly GCF_042954245.1 of Parasynechococcus sp. Classification (GTDB taxonomy): domain Bacteria; phylum Cyanobacteriota; class Cyanobacteriia; order PCC-6307; family Cyanobiaceae; genus Parasynechococcus. Next base: position 2,317 of record NZ_JBGKDP010000099.1, on the reverse strand, counting down.
AGCGATCGCCTTCAAGGTTCAGAGGCAGGGCGGCGAAGTCGACAGATTCAGCACTTTGGTTGGACCACCAGGCCGTTGGCTGGAAGTGTTCCTGCAGGATCGGGCAGTCGTGATTGGCCAGCACGCGATCGCAACCAGCTGCGAAGCGCTGCAGGGTTGAGATCAGGTCGTCGAGGCTGGAGTAATGATCGGTGTGATCGAGCTCTAGGTTGGTGATCACCCCCAAGCTGGGGCTGAACTTCACCAGGGATCTGTCGGATTCATCCGCCTCGGCTACGAGCAGCTTTCCCTGGCCAGTGTGACCATTGCTGCCGAGGCTGGGAACGATGCCTCCAATCACAGCGGTTGGGTCCTGATCGGCCTCCAGCAGCAAGGTGGTGATCAAAGTGCTGGTGGTTGTCTTGCCGTGGCTGCCGGCGACTGCGATGGAGGGTTGCTGATCGATCAGAGCCGCCAGAAGATCAGAGCGATGCCAGATCTCCAGGCCCTGCTGGCGAGCCCGTTGCAGTTCCGGATTACTCTCGGGGATGGCTGTGCTGATCACCACCACCGGTGAACCATCGTTCGCCGATTCCGTGACGGCGTCAATGCAGGTTGCGTCCTGCTGGCGGAAGACCTTCACCCCGAGGCTCTTCAGTTGTTGCGTTGTCGTGTTGTCACGTAGGTCTGAGCCGCTGACCGGGTGACCGCGGTCCACAAGAATCCGAGCCAAAGCCGACATGCCAATTCCGCCGACACCGATGAAGTGGACTGGTGTCTGACGGTCGAGTAGGCGCGGCAACGGAGGGCTTCAGTCTGGAGAAAGATAGGTCAGTCGCTTCTACTTGTCTGCCGTGCTGAGGGCCTGATTGAGCCGATTCGGGCGGGGGTAAACAAGGTATTTCTGCTGATTTCTGTATAATCGGCGCCCAAAACCCTTGCGCGGCTTTGCCGCTTCTCCCATGACCCTGCGCGTTGCGATCAATGGATTCGGCCGGATCGGTCGCAATGTTCTGCGAGGATGGATCAGCCGTGGCGCTGACACCGGCCTGGAGATCGTGGGGATGAACTCCACCTCCGACCCCGCCACCAGCGCTCACCTGCTGACCTACGACTCCATCCTGGGTCGTCTTGATCCTTCCGTGGACATCAAAACCACGGACCGCTCGATGTTCGTCAACGGCAAGGAGATCAAGTTCTTTGCCGACCGCAATCCCCTCAACTGCCCATGGAAAGAGTGGGGCGTTGACCTGGTGATCGAATCCACCGGTGTGTTCAACACCGATGAGAAGGCCAGCATGCACATCCAGGCTGGCGCTACGAAGGTGATCCTCACCGCTCCTGGCAAGGGTGATCGTGTCGGCACCTTCGTGGTGGGCGTCAACGACGACCAGTACCGCCACGAGGACTGGGATATCCTCAGCAACGCCAGCTGCACCACCAACTGCCTGGCCCCGATTGTCAAGGTTCTGGATCAGAACTTCGGCCTCGACTGGGGTCTGATGACCACCATTCACAGCTACACCGGTGACCAGCGGATCCTGGACAACAGCCACCGCGACCTGCGCCGCGCCCGTGCTGCAGCCCTGAACATGGTCCCCACCACCACCGGTGCGGCCAAGGCTGTGGCTCTGGTTTACCCCGAGGTGAAGGGCAAGCTCACCGGCTTCGCCATGCGCGTTCCCACCCCGAATGTCTCCGCTGTTGACCTCACCTTTGGTCCTTCACGCGCCGCCACCGTCGACGACATCAAGGCAGCCATCAAGTCGGCTTCCGAAAATGGCATGAAGGGGATCATCAAGTACAGCGACCTGCCCCTGGTGTCCACCGACTACGCCGGCACCAACGAGTCCACCATCTTCGACGCCGATCTCACCTACGCCATGGGTGACAAGGCTGTGAAGATTCTGGCCTGGTACGACAACGAGTGGGGCTACAGCCAACGTGTTGTTGATCTCGCCGAGGTGGTGGCCAAGAACTGGAAGTGATCGCCAGCTGATCGCTCTTTTGATCCCTCCCGACCTGGGGGGGATTTTTTTGGTTGTGCTCCGCCACTTCGCCCTGGTCAGGGCTGGCTGAAGTGATCAAATCCGCTGGTGTCCACCTGTTTGTGGTTGTGAGCCCAGCGGATGACGCCCGCTCCAGCATTGACTTGTCCGATTCGCTGGCTTTCTGGCACGCATTCCTGCCACACATCCGCCCAGGCTTCGGGAAGGCTCAGCACCAGTTCAAAATCTTCTCCTCCAGCGAGGCACCAATCCGTCCATGGAGGCCCCTCAGGCCAGCCCTCGGCCAGTGGAAGCCAGTCGTTCCGCAGAACGGCTCCACAGCCGCGGGG
>NZ_JBGKDP010000098.1:0-4550 GCF_042954245.1 Parasynechococcus sp. | reverse complement strand
AGTTTGCGGCGCCGACACGACACCCGGTCTGAGCACTCCTAATGAGATCAATAGGCCCGGCTAATCACTCAGTTGTCTAAATGGGTTCGTGCAACGACAAATGGTGCCGTGGCGATTGAGGGCTGTGGTGGAGATGGATCAGCTGCCATCGATCATCTGTACAAGGAACACTTGGTCAACGCTCAGAACGGGCAATCGAGGTTCGAAGCAGGATCCACTTCATCGAAAAACCCCAAACAAAAGCTCCCTGGTGGGGGAGCTGATACGTCCGAGTTCACATGGTGAGGACGGCAGGCGGTTGTGGATCACAAGGTCAGTGAGCCCTCACCGCTGTGACGTAGCCACAGTTGCGTTCAGTTGTTTTTAATAACGAACAGGTATCAAAAAGTGAGACGGTTATTCACCAGCCCCCCTTTTTTATTGCAATCGCAGGGCACCCCCACCATTAAATTCTAGCGCGAGATAAAGCTGAGGTCAGCGCTCGCCAACAAGTCGTAAAGCCGTCAGTCAGTGTAATTCTGGCATCTTTGTTCTAAATCTATCGATAGAATGAGATAGTTAATTGAGAGGATCGAATGGGCGTCGGGAGTTGCCTCTCATTGTTAGGCGAGCTGGCAATCCGTGATATTCGGGATGAGGCTGAACGGGATCGTCATTTTATTGATGATGACGTTCCTATCTGAAGCGATAGGCTTCGATATTCAAAAAATGGTCGCCTCCAAGCTTGAGGAGCAGGCCGCTGCTGATGAGCTTCGTGCTCAGCTCACCGCACTGCTTGATCCACCAAGGGGCAGGGTATGGGCCGCTGGTGATCGCTGGGATCGTGATCACGGTCCTTACTTCGCCGATCAGCGACATTTCTGCCGAAGGATGGTCAGACACCCAGTTGGGGAGGGACTTTCGATGACTGCCGGCCTCATGCTCAGCAGGTTTTTAGTCGCAGTAGAAGAAGTGCTGGGTCTGATGAGATCCGGCTGCTAAATAATATGTAGTAATGCGCATCTTAGAGGAAATCAGGGATGTGGTTAGTTCCGTTGTTCGTCATTGGGAGCTGAAAAGATATCTATCGCATTTATTTTCCGGCATGCCAGTGATTCGTTCGTGGTCAATAATTAATACTTGATGAATTCATATTCATAGCCTTGTTTCGAGTAATGTCTTTATTTCTGATAGTGTTAGTGCAATGGGATTGTTGCGGTTGCTTGCAGCATCAACGATGCGATCCAGATCTGCAGCGGTGACGCCGAAGTCCCCTAGGCGTGGAATCCTGAGCTCGTCCACCCAATCGAGCAAGCTATCTGTGAGGTAATCCACCGCCGCAGCGTTTTCACTGAGGTGGCTACCTCCGGGCATCAACCGACCAACACGGGCCATCCGTTCGACGGCAGGATGTTGAGGATCACGCTGTTTCAGAGCACTCCAGTTCTGCTGTTGCACTGCAGCCATCAACGTTCCGCAAATCACACCGTGGGGTATCGGGAACCACCCTCCTATCGGCCCGGCCAGCCCGTGAACGAGTCCCAGGCCGGCATTCGCCAATCCAATCCCTGAGCAGAGCGCGCCATAGGCCATGCTCAGGCGAACCTGTGAATTGGCGGCTCCCTCTCCGCAGGCAAGCCGCAGGTTCGGCACCAGATGCTGGAGACCACTCCAGACGATCGCATCACTCAACGGTGATGCCGTTGGGGAGAGGAAAGGCTCAAGCAGCTGCGTGAAGGCATCCATACCGCAGGCTGCCGTGACATCAGCGGCGGCACCGGTGAGCAGTGCCCCATCCAAAATCACGGCGCTGGGTACGAAGTTGTCGTGACGCAACGACTTCTTGTAGCCATCAGGGCCCACATGGCTCAGTACTGCATTTTTGGACACCTCTCCACCGGTGCCTGATGTGGTGGGAATCGCCAGAAAAGGCAGCGTGATTCCGCTGTGGACCTGACCACGGCCCACACCCTCCACGTGATCCAGCACGGAATTGCCGTGGGGCAACATCGCAGCAATCGCCTTGCCGAAATCGATCACGCTGCCGCCGCCGATGCCGATCACCGCATCAACGCCCTGACCAAACCACTGCTGAGTGATGTGATCCACAAGCTCTGTGCTGGGTTCGCTGGCACAGATCACATGGGCATGCTTTGTTCCAGCTTCATCAATCAAGCGCTTCACCACCTCCAACTGACCCATCGCCTCCAGGGAAGACTGTCCTGTGAGCAGCAGGACGGATTGAGCGTGACGTGAGCGCAGCCAATCTGTGACCTCCTTGAGCGTTCCCATGCCGCAGTGAATCGGCGGGACCCGCGCAAACGAAAAGGAAACCGTCATGGAGCCACAGAGACGTAAGGGACACCCTTCCGTGGTTCAGCCATCCAATCGGCGACGGTTTCCCTCCACTTCAAATAGTGGGGAGTGGTCTTATGTGCGGCGGCGGCGGCCTCTGATTCGTACGCCTCATAGAGAAGGAACAGGGTCGGGTCGTCCTTGCTTTGAAGGATGTCAAAGCGCTGATTGCCTGGCTCCTGGATGGATTCCTGATGATTGAGGATTGACGCCTGGCGAAACTCCTCAATCCGATCAGCTTTCACATGAACGTGAACGCAGGTGACGTGCATCTCAAGCCAAAACCACTGTGAAGCTCCATCCAACCATTCCTACGCTGATGGGGCTCCCGGATAGGGGGAAGGTGATTGGTTCGACAATCAGTTCAGCGTCATTAGTAAGCATCCGGATTGAATCAGGTCTTCGCCCTTCCGTAGGGGACTTAGATGGAGAACCCCAGCGGTGAATTACTTTCTTCCAACTCTCGGAAAAGAGGTTGGAATGGAGGCATCTCTGGGTCTGCCCCTGTGGGGGCTGTTTTTGAGCAAGGGTTGATGGTTTGCCCCTGGCCTGATCCATCCCTCTGCAGAATCACTGCATTGATGAGGAGCATGGTGGCTGAAGCTGGTGTGAATCCTGCTGATCAGCGCTGGGGTTTCTGGCCGGTGCATCCCATAAACAGCGCCCATAACCATCGGAAACAGCACGGCCAGACCTGAAAAGGCGTGGGTCGCTAAGGACAGAATTGCCTCAGGGGGATGGAGAGCGATCGCCAGTCCGCCTGCGGCCAACGCGCACACCACCACCTTGCCGACCCGGACCTGCTCGGTGAGAGAGGCCTTCGGTCGCCAGTAACGGCAGTAGATGTCCCTCGTCACCATCGAAGAGAGCGCCAGCAGCTGGGAATCCAGGGTGGACATGAATGCGGCCAGTGCTCCGACCATCACCAGACCTGCCAGCCATTCGGGGCTGTGGGCGCTCAGCATCATCGGCAGGATCTGATCGGCGGCCCGGCCTTCAAGGCCAGGGAAGCTGGCATGACCCCAAACGCCAATCAGAACCGGAAAGATGAACAGGACCCTGGCAACGATCGGGTAGAGAACCATTGTTTGCTTCAACGAGCGGTCGTCGCCTGCCGCGAAGAAGCGCATCATCAGCTGCGGAAACATTGGTAGACAGAGAGACCAGAGCAGCAGGTAGCTGGCGAAAATCGGCAGGGAGAAAAAGGTCCCTAAGCCGGCTCCGGAGAACAGCTCGGGCGTTTGAGACCTCATGAGTTGATCTACCTGCCCCACACCACCAAGGCCGTGGACAATGGCTCCGAATGCCAGAGACATCAGCAGGAACATCAGGGTTCCTTGGAGGACATCGGTCAAGGCCACGGCTTTCATACCGCCTGTGACGACATACGCCACGATCACGAGTGTGAGTAGAACTGCACCGACGTTGAACGGTACCGCTCCGCCGGTCATGCTTTTCGAGCAGGTAGCCAGCACCGATGGGCTGGAGGGCCAGGTAGGGGAGGGTGAACGTCAGCATCACCAGAAAGACCAGCAATCGCACTCCCTCTCCAGGCAGGAGGTGGCCGATCAATTCCGATGGTGTGATGAGCTTGTGGGTCTTGCTGATCTGCCGCACGCGGCAGCCGAAGCTGCCGAAACTGAGGGCGGCAAGGCCGGTGCCCAGGACCATCATCGGGAAGTAGGCGATGCCGATGCGATACCCCGCTCCCGCGAAACCGAGAAAGAAGAAAGCGCTGAAATTGGTCGCGATCAGAGTGAAAAACAGCACACCTGCCTGCAGACGACGATCCGCCAGGAAGTAGGTATCGGCATGCTCTTGATTCCGACTTCTCGTTCCCAGCCAGAGCAAGGTGCCCAGATAGAGGCCCAGTCCGACCAGAGAGCTAGCCAGGGTGATGCTCATGGTCGTGCCATCCAGGCTGCGGTGGCCGTGAGCGCAACCTGCAGAAGGATGAAGAGCAGGATCCAGAGGGGGAGCCCGATGACGAGCATCTGCCCTGCATCGGCGAGCTGCTCAATCAGCAGGGCAAGGAAGGAAATGCCGCAGATGGCAATCCAGCCTCGCGTGTTTGATGCATGTCCCAAGGAATCCTGTCCACGATCTGAAGGAAGTCTGTCTATGGCAGCGATGGCCCGGAATCCGCGGATGGATGTGCCGGCTAATGATTTAAGAGCTGGGATCGTTGGGCTGCTGGGAGAAGTGCTCAGCCGCAA